>JBLHKG010000264.1:0-4531 GCA_047619835.1 Alphaproteobacteria bacterium | reverse complement strand
GAACGTCCGAGAGCATCATACTCTCGTGCATCTTCGTCGGCCTCGACCAATAACTCTGCCTGGGCCTGGAAGAACTCCGAATTCTCCGCAAAACCAGTGATCCGCGCCCGCTGTGTCCCTTCAACCAGGACCTTGACCGTCCCATCGGGAAGTTTCAGCAGCTGCAGAACTGTTCCGACCGTGCCCACGCTGTAAATGTCGTCCGGGGTCGGATCGTCATCACCCGCATTCTTCTGGGTCACGAGCAGAATCTGTTTATCGTCGTTCATGACATCTTCGAGCGCACGAACTGACTTTTCGCGGCCAACAAAGAGCGGAACGATCATGTGTGGAAACACCACAATGTCACGTAAGGGGAGTACGGGGAGCAACGCGCCTTTGGACACTTCAGACATGGGACCTCTTACTCAGATTTCCGGGAACGGCGCCGGAATTATGAAAACACTATGACAGTGAGATGGCGCTTTTTTACACCAAATCAAGTCAATGACCGCCTCAGGCGCTGCTTTCAACGTCTTCCGGGCGGTCTGAATAAATATAAAGGGGTTTTGCCCCCCCCTCGACCACTTCGCCGCTGATGGCAACTTCCTCGATTCCCTCGAAGCCCGGCAGATCGAACATGGTGTCCAGCAGAATCGATTCCAGAATAGATCTCAGTCCGCGTGCCCCGGTCTTGCGCAGGATCGCCTTCTTCGCGATCGAATTCAGGGCATCATCGGCAAAGCTAAGCTTGACGTCCTCCATCTCGAACAGGGCGGCATACTGTTTCACCAGGGCATTCTTGGGCCGAACCAAAATTTCAACCAACGCGTCCTCGTCGAGATCCTCAAGAGTCGCGATGACGGGGAGGCGACCAACAAATTCAGGAATCAGGCCGAATTTAAGGAGATCCTCCGGCTCGATCTGCCGTAGGAGTTCACCGGTCTTGCGGTCATCGGGCCCCTTTACGTCGGCACCGAAACCAATCGAGCTTCCTTGCCCGCGACCGGCGATGATCTTCTCCAGCCCGGCGAAGGCGCCGCCGCAAATAAACAGGATATTGGTGGTGTCGACCTGCAGGAATTCCTGTTGCGGATGTTTCCGCCCACCTTGTGGCGGCACGCTCGCAACAGTCCCTTCCATGATTTTGAGAAGCGCCTGCTGAACGCCTTCGCCCGACACGTCACGGGTGATCGAAGGATTGTCAGATTTGCGCGAAATCTTGTCGACTTCGTCAATATAGACGATGCCGCGCTGTGCCCGTTCAACATTATATTCTGCGGATTGAAGAAGCTTCAGGATGATGTTTTCGACATCCTCACCGACATAGCCCGCTTCCGTAAGCGTGGTTGCGTCTGCCATTGTGAACGGCACGTCGAGAATACGCGCCAACGTCTGGGCGAGCAGCGTTTTGCCACAACCGGTCGGACCGATCAGAACGATATTCGACTTCGACAGCTCAACGTCCGAGTTCTTGCCGCCGTGAGCGAGGCGCTTGTAGTGATTGTGAACCGCAACCGACAAGACCCGTTTGGCGTGGGACTGGCCGATGACGTAATCGTCCAGCACCTCGCAGATGTCCAGCGGCGTTGGAACGCCATCGCGCGATTTTACGAGGGTTGTCTTATGCTCCTCGCGGATGATGTCCATGCACAACTCGACGCATTCATCGCAGATGAAAACGGTCGGGCCCGCAATTAGCTTGCGAACCTCGTGCTGACTTTTTCCACAGAACGAACAGTAAAGAACGTTCTTGGCCTCGCCACTGCCGGACTTGCTCATAATTACCCCACTGCATTCGGCACTAATGCGTCATGTTAACCGAGCAACCTACAAGCGTCCATTAACAAAAATTAGAGAAAAACTCACGATTTTTTGCTTTTTGGCCGCTTACAAACCGCCGATTCACGGACAAAACCATCCATGTTCGCACAGGTCACCAGATTGGTTTCAACAATCCGTTAATTAACCTGTTAATTAGCACCAGATTCTTAATTAGCACCAGATTCTGCATCCGGTCCGACCACGCGTTTCTCGACGACTTCATCGATGAGCCCGAATTTTTTCGCTTCTTCCGGCGACAGGAAGCTGTCCCTGTCCATTTTTTGCTCGATGACATCGAGTTTCTGGCCAGTGTGTTCGACATAAATTCCATTAAGCCGCGCCCGCAGGCTGAGGATTTCGCGGGCATGAATGTCGATATCGGTCGCCTGCCCCTGGTAACCACCGGATGGCTGATGAATCATGATCCGCGCATTCGGCAGTGCATACCGTTTTTCTGCAGCGCCTGCACACAGCAGCAACGATCCCATCGATGCAGCCTGACCGAAACACACCGTGGACACGTCGGGACGGATGTATTTCATCGTGTCATAGATCGCGAGCCCGGCGGTTACGATTCCGCCCGGCGAATTAATGTAGAAACTGATGTCCTTTGACGGATTCTCGGATTCCAGGAACAGCAGCTGTGCGCAAATTACGCTGGACACATTATCGTCCACTGGACCCGTCAAAAAGATAATGCGTTCCTTTAGCAGACGAGAATAAATGTCATAAGAACGCTCACCGCGGTTGGTCTGCTCGACCACCATGGGGATAAGAGCATTCATGCGCGGGGCATTCATATCGAATTGATCCATGGTTCTCACTTCTTGTCGTCGGCCTTCTTGGCCTTGGGTTTAGATGCCTTCTTGCCCTTCGCTGCCTTCTTGCCGGCTGGTTCTTCTGCCACAGGTTCGTCGGGATCGCGCATCAGCTCTTCAACCGAAACTTCGGTTTCCGTGATCTTGGCCATTTCGACAATAAAGTCGACGACCTTGTCTTCGAAAATTGGCGCCTGGAGTTCCTGCATAGCGTCAGGGTTCTGCTGGAAATACTGAAGCACTTGCGCTTCCTGCCCCGGCAGGCGCGACGCCTCGCGATGCATCGCCCGGTTCAGATCGTCCTGGGTCACCGTAATGTTGTTGGACTGCCCTATTTCCGAAATCAAAAGACCGAGCCGTACACGGCGCGTTGCTATGTCAAGATAGCGCTCCTTGAGCTCATCATCGGTCTTCGTCTTGTCATCCTCATCGAGAGCATCGCGCTCCTTGGCGTCGAGCAGCTGCTTCCAGATAGAATCGAACTCCGCATCGAGAATGCCTTCCGGCAATTCGAAATCATGGCTCTCAGCGAGCTGGTCCAGAAGAGCGCGCTTGAGATGCATACGGCTCAACTGTGCATATTCAGTCTCGATCTGCTCCCGTACGGCTGCCTTGAGGGCATCGAGGCTTTCCGTGCCGAGCGATTTCGCGAACTCTTCATCGATTTCGACAGCAGTGGCTTCCTGGACTTCCTTAACGGTAACGTCAAAGACGACTTCCTTGCCTTTGAGCTCCTCGTTCGGATGGTCGTCAGGCATGTTCACCTTGATTTCCTTTTTATCGGTAGCCTTCATACCGACAACCTGCTCCTCAAAGCCCGGCAGAAAGCCTCCCCGGCCGATTTCGAGCTGAAAATCGTTAACTTCACCACCAGCAAAGGGTTCGCCGTCAACCACTCCGGTAAAATCGATGACCACCTGATCGCTTTCCTTCGCGGCTCGACCGTCGGAAACTGCGATAAATGTCCGCCGGTTTTCCGCCATCCTGCCAAGCGCGGCATCGATTTCGGTCTCCTCAATTTTGGCGGTCCGCCGCTCAAGTTCAATCGCACCGAAATCTACCGGTTTGATTTCCGGCAGCAATTCGACATTGAGCTTGTATTCAAGATCCTTGCCTTCTTCGAAGGTCACGATCTCAACTTTAGGCTCGGCGGCGGGACGCAATCCCTTATCGGTCAGCGCCTGTTGCCAACTGTCCTGGATGGTCTTTTCCAGCACCTCGCCTCTGACCGAGTCACCGTAGCGTTTACGCAGCAGCGTGACCGGCACTTTACCGGGCCTGAACCCGGGAATAGTGACGGTCCGGCCGAGTTCCGCAAGTTTGCTGACCAACTGGCTCTCAACATCTCCAACGGGTACGACAACGGTGTACTCGCGCTTGAGACCGTCAACGGTTGTTTCTGTTACCTGCATCGACATCCTCGGATTCTTCCTGAACTATTTTTATCAACGATTCGTTTCCACATGAGGCACTGGCAGCTACTGGTGCGGGCGGAGGGACTTGAACCCCCAAGGCTTTCGCCACCAGATCCTAAGTCTGGCGTGTCTACCAATTCCACCACGCCCGCAATTCGGGACACGGCCGCCACCGCATATGATGGCGGCGTGCCTTATAGCATAGATATCACCGTGTAAAACACATCGTCTGCATTTGATCGGCGACAGACAGAATGTTTTACAGATTCAGAGAGACTTGCAAGGACTGAAACAGGTATCACGGGGAGACGCGTTCGCGATACCGCTCCGCAAATGATCGCAAGGCCAGCATACGGCTGCCCTCTTCGCAGGCATAGCGGTCCGGGCGCGAAAACGTGACATTAAATCTCACATGCGGAATGCCATAAGCGTCCGTTCCGACCGATGTGATTTCCGCAATTTCGAGGAGATTGTTATCATGAAGGCGACGAAACA
>JBLHKG010000263.1:0-4533 GCA_047619835.1 Alphaproteobacteria bacterium | reverse complement strand
GCGCCTTGCAGCATCCGGTTTACCGGAGATACTGGCTGGCCAATTCGGCGGCCACGACCGGTCGCTGGATGAAGCGTACCGCCGTGGGCTGGGCGACCTGGGAGCTGACTGAATCCACCAGCTGGCTGGGTATCGTCGCATTCGCCGATCTGATGCCGATGATGGTTTTCGTCATTCTGGCGGGCGCGATTGCCGACCGGGTAGGGCTGATGCGCATCGTCAAGCTGAGCCAGATTCTGTCAGGACTGATCGCGATGGCGTTCGCGGCGCTGGTTTTCACAGATTTGATCACGATAGAGGCCATCGTCGTGCTGTCGGTATGTTTCGGCGCGGCCGAGGCACTAAGCCAGCCGGCGCGCATGGCCGCGATCCACGCCATGGTGCCGCGTGAGGATCTGTCCTCGGCAATCGCCCTCGGCGCCGCCTCATTCAATGCGAGCCGCATCGTTGGCCCCGCCATTGCCGGCGCGTTAATCATCTGGACCAACGGCGGAACCGTGATCGCGCTCAGCAGTCTGATCTTTTTCGGGTTTTATCTTGTCCTGCGTACCATTCGAATCCCGGAAACGGCGACCGGAAAAAAGCTGTCACTTGAACTCTTCGTCGATATCTGGCGCGGTTTTCAATATGTGAATGGCCATTCGGGAATCCGTTATCTGATCGTCCTTATGACGGCGGTCAGCCTGTTCATCCGCCCGGTGGTCGACCTGATGCCCGGCATTTCCGGTCAGGTGTTTGACGCGGGTCCCGCCGGGCTGTCCCTGTTGCTGGGGGCCATTGGGGCGGGCGCGCTGCTGGCCAGCCTCTGGCTGGCAAGACGCGGCGAAATGGGCGGTCTGACCGGGATGGTGACGCTGTCGATCCTCGGTGTTGGGCTAGGCTTGATGCTGTCGATGGTCTTCGGCGAACTTTGGGTCGCCGTGGCGTTTTTGCTGGTGGTTGGCGCCTTCATCCTGATCGGCAATGTCGGCGCGCAGAGCCTCATACAGAACGCCGTGGATTCGAATATTCGCGCCAGGGTCCTCAGCGTGTTTATCGTCTTCGCCCACGGTGTGCCGGCAATCGGGGCGTTGATCATTGGCTGGATAGCATCCGAGGCGGGCCTGCAGGCGACGATTGCCAGCGGCGCCCTGATCATGGTGCTGGTCTGGCTGTGGGCCCGGCCGCGTACCGCGAAAATGGCAGCGATGCTCGAACGACCGAATACGCCCTGACCGGGAGGTAAATCGTGTCATGGCCGGTAACTGGGCAAGCAACTGGGCCGGCAACTGGGCCGGCAAAAAGATGCCCGGGACCAAGCCCGGGCATGACCCAATGTAATGACTTATAGAATCCCGCCGCTCGCGAAGGGCCCACAGAGCAGGGCTGTTCTTTTGATCAGCTCCGTTTCTGCTTTGCCTGCCACTTATCCCATGCCTTTTTAAGCTCGGTATATTCTTCGCAGGATGAATTGCAGAGCTTGGCCAGACGGTCGAGATGCTTCTTCGCCTTGGCCGGCTGGTTTTTCTCGAGATAGGCCTCGCCGATATATTCATGCGCGCCCTTGTGATCTCCATCGACCTTGAGCGCCCGCGTGTAATAGTTGAAGGCCTGATCGTACTTGCCGAGCTTGCGATAGCTGAACCCCATATAGTTCAGCGCATCGGCGTTGCGGCTGTCGGCTTCCAGCACCTCCTTGAGTTTATCGATCGCCTCGTCGTAATCCTTGTTTTTGACGGCTGAAACAGCCTCTTTGTAGCTCTCGGCGGCTTTTTCCGCCGGGTCCTTGTCTCCCATCGCCAACACTGATCCCGCATTAAGCGAAAAGACAGTGATCGCAATCGCTGCAACCATCCGGAAAATATTCTTCATGTGACCCTCCCATGCCGTTCCGCCACAGTGGCGTGTGGCCTACCCAAGCTATCTAGAGCACTATCCGACCAAATGGAATCAATTTGGTCGGATAGTGCTCTAGGCGTTAAGTTAAACGGTTGCCAGCTGATATTATTCCTGAATTCGTGCCGCAGCCCCCATTAGCGCGAGATTTTCCACTCGGATACGATGGGTTAGAATAGCTGCATTCAGAACTGAAAACCCAACGGCGAGTTCCCATGCGCCGAAAGCGAGCGGCAGCAACAGGATTTCGCACACAACGACCAGATAATTTGGATGACGTATCCAGCGAAACGGGCCGGTCGTGACAGGCCGGCAATCGGGCAGAACAATGATACGGGTGGTCCATCGCCTCCCCAAGGTCGTCAAAACCCAGTATCGCACCGGCTGGAGCGCAAAAAACGCGCCAAGAAGCCACCAGTTGGGCGTCCTGTCGGCAGAAATGAAGACAATGAGTGAGATCAACCAGGCCGCATGCAGCAGGACGATCAGCGGATAATGTTTCCGGCCTGTTTCCACCGCGCCGATCGAGAGCAGATAGGCCGTGTTGCGCTGCGCAACGACGAGTTCAATAAGACGCTCGGCAATGACGAGGGCGATAACGGCATAGAAGATCGTCATGCGACCATGGTCAGGAACGCCGCAGTGAATCCCGGGCCAAGTGAGGACAGGAAATACCGTCCGGTCCTCTGTTCGGCCAGAACCCGTTCGAGGACGAACAGGATGGTGACCGCCGACATATTGCCGTAATCGCGCAGCACGCCGCGTGAATGGCTCAGCGCCCCCGGACCCAGTCCAAAGGCTTCCTCCAGCGCATCGAGAACCTTCGCGCCGCCCGGATGACAGACATACCAGTCGATATCGGCGAAGGAGAGAGAGTTGCGGGTCATAAACTCGCCCGCGACCTCGCGGAATTCGGTCCGCGTCAGGCTTGGGATATCGCGCGAAAAAACCACCCCGAGCCCATCTTCTTCGACCCGCCAGCCCATGACGTCCAGCGAGTCGGGCCAGGTATGCTCCCCGGCATGTTCGAACGCTGCGCCCTCGTCACCAAAGCGGATAACCGCTGCTGCCGCGCCGTCGCCGAACAAGGCCGTTGCGATGACGTTTGCCTTGCTGTTGTCGGCGCGCCGAAAGGTCAGCCCGCACAGCTCGACCGCAACCATCAGGATCGTCTTGCCGGGCGCAGCCCTGGCGAATTCCGCCGCCCGTGCCAGCCCGAGGATACCGCCGGCGCAACCGAGACCGAATATCGGGAGCCGTTCGACATCGCGCCGAAGGTTCATTCGCTCCATCAGCAAGGCATCAAGGCTCGGCGTGGCAATGCCAGTGGTCGATACGGCAATGACCATATCGATCGCGTCCTTGTCGACATTGGCTTTCTCCAGCGCCTTGATACTGGCCTGTTCGATGAGATCAACCGCATTGTCGAGGTAAAGCTGGTTTTTCTCCGCCCAGCCATGCGGCTTTTCATACCAGTCCGGCGGAACGCAGGAATACCGGGTGTCGATCCCGGCATTTTCATAAACCGGCATCAAGCGCCGGAGCGCGGAAGCGTCGATTCCCGGTAGATAGGCCGATGCCCGCGTCAGGACTTCATTCTGAGACAACGGATAACCTGGCACTGCGGTAGCGATGCTCAATAGGCGCGGGCCGGGCGCAGAGTTGCTTTTCATCCCGCCATTCTACGGATATAGGTTGGTTTGGGTAGCTGCACCTTCCGTCGAAGCGTGTCGATTGTCGCACTGTGCGCGGAATACCCGGTAAGAATTCGGTAAGAATTCTGCGTTTGCTCGCCAGAAGGGTTTCATAGGCTAGACATGAACGATGATCCAACACCGAGTGGCGACCAAGAGACCCCGCCGCTACCCAGAATAAAACTAGGCCTTCGGCGGCACCTGCGGGGGTACTTTCTCGCCGGCGTTCTGATCACCGCGCCGATCGGTCTGACGACCTATCTCGCCTGGCTGTTCATCCACTGGGTCGACAATCAGGTCACACCACTGCTGCCGCCGACATACAATCCGGAAACCTATCTCCCGTTCGGCATTCCAGGGCTGGGCCTCTTAATAGTCTGTATTGGGCTGACGCTGATCGGCGCTGTGACAGCCGGGCTCGCCGGTCGGATGTGGACCCGCCTGACTGAAAACCTGCTTAACCGCATGCCGGTGATCCGCGGCGTTTACGGCGCCATAAAGCAGATCTTCGAAACTGTGCTGTCACAAAGCTCGGAATCGTTTCGGGAGGTCGTCCTGTTTGAATATCCGCGCCGGGGGTCCTGGGCGATGGGCTTTATTACCGGACGGACGCAGGGCGAAATCCAGGATTTGACAGAGGACGACATCGTAAATGTCTTCCTGCCGACAACGCCGAACCCGACATCCGGCTATCTGCTCTTTCTGCCACGACGGGAGCTTGTTTCACTGTCGATGACGGTGGAGGAAGGGATCAAGATGGTCGTGTCGGGCGGAATCGTGACGCCACCCGATCTTCGTCCGCCGTCTCAGCGAGGCAGGAAGCTGATCTCCGCCGCGAGCGGCGACACCCAGACCATTCCGACCGACGCCGACGAATAGTCCTGCATGTGCCATGTGTGTAAACCATCCGGTGGCAAGACTACTCCATTTTACAGACATGCATCTGCGCTGGAACCAGCGAGGC
>JBLHKG010000262.1:0-4538 GCA_047619835.1 Alphaproteobacteria bacterium | reverse complement strand
ATGGCGCCTATCGCCGTGGAGAGTGGCTGGGCCCGTGCCTCCATCAGCAAAAACGGCGCGGCCTATGCAAAGCTGGTCAATAACGGCAAGATCGCCGACCGGCTTATTGCCGTGAAATCACCTGCCGCCAGGCGTGCCCAACTTCACACCCATATCATGGACGGCAATATCATGCGGATGCGCCGCGTTGAAGGCGGGCTCGCTATCGCGCCCGGCAAATCGGTCACAATGAAGCCGGGTGGAAATCACATCATGCTGATGGGGCTGCAGAAGAAACTCGTGGCAGGCGAGCAGTTTCCCCTCATTTTCGTTTTAGAAAAGGCCGGCGAAATCAAAGCCATGATAAGGATCGGCAAGCTTGGCGCCATGGGTCCCAAAGGTATGCCGATGGACCATAGCGGCGCCCACGACAGCGGGCACAAGCATTAGGTCTACTGCGCTTCCCTGATGCGTTCAATCAGCGCGTCGCCAAACGCCTTCGTGCCGCCTGTTCCACCGAGATCCCGCGTCCGCGTGGAATCGTCGGCCAGCACGGCGTCCGTCCCAGAAACCAGACATTGTGCCGCCACAGCAAGACCGTTGTCGCTGGTCTTGGCGCCGAGATGCTCCAGCAGCATCGCCGTCGAATGAAGAATCGCCGCCGGATTGGCGATGTCCTGCCCGGCGATATCGGGGGCCGATCCATGCGCTGCCTGCGCAACAGCGTGAACATCACCTGCGTTGAGCGATGACGCGAGACCCAGCCCGCCGGCGAGCTCGGCGGCCTCGTCCGACAGAATGTCGCCAAACATGTTGGTGGTGACGATCACGTCGAAATTCTGCGGCTCCCGCACCAGTAACGCCGCCATCGCATCAACAATGAAATCATCTACCACAAGATCGGGATAGCCGGCCGCTACCTCGCGCGCGGTATCGAGGAACAGACCACTATATTTCTTGAGCACATTGGCCTTGTGGACCACCGTCAGATGCCGATTGCGCCGCATGGCGAGTTCGCAGGCCGCGACGGCAATCCGATGGCAACCAGCCCGGGTCGCCTTACCGACGGCGAGCGCGACATCTTCCGTCGGCATGAACTCGCCGGAACCCCAGGCCATATTGCGATCGGCATAAAAACCTTCGGTGTTTTCCCGTACAATGACGAGATCCATCGCCGGAACATGGGACGGCACGCCGGCACGCACGGCGCTGGGCCGAATATTGGCATAGAGATCGAGCTGCGTGCGGCACCAGGCGGAGACATTTATGCCGCCTTCCGCGGCGGACGGATAGATATGGGTCGACACCGGCCCCAGCACGACGCCGTCAGCCGCGCGGGCCTTGGCGGCAACGTCCTCCGGCAAAGTCGATCCAGAATTTTCCAGACTCGCCAGACCAATCTCCGCGCGCTCGAAAACAAGGCCGAGGGAGAAACGGTCATTCAGCGCAACCAGCACCCGCTCGGCGACGGCGACAATCTCCGGCCCGATGCCGTCGCCCGGCAAAATCAGAATATTCATGGAACCCCGTACCCTGTGCAGCCGCGCCCGTCGCGACCGACACGAACCTTAAGACATTATCGGGTCCGGGGAAATGTCAGGAAGGCGTTAAGCCGGCATTTACTCGCCGGCGCCTCCCTGGGAAAGAATATTTGCAGCCGCATCAATCTTCCTCGATGCGTGTTCCTGCAAGGATTTATCGGCGCTCCGCAAATAAGTCAGCAAGGTGCTCACCGACCACTCGCGTTCGATTCGCTCACAGAATCCATCGTCAAGCGCGAGCCCGTCGCTCCGAAGATCCTGCACGAACTCCCACAGCTCGTTATAGGCGAGCAAAAGCCTGTTCTGATCGAGGTCGATCGCGAGGTCGCCCGGATCGGGCAAATCATCGTAATCGGGTTGGGCTGGCGTGCCCGGTTGGCGGTTCGCCCGGATATTATTCTGGCCGACCGATCTCAGGGTGTCGGCCAGAGACGCGACCCGTTCCAGCCAGTCGGGTCGGTGACGCAGGAGCCCCTCAACCGCAGCCACCGTCATCGCGAGCGCAACAGCGAGAATGCCACAGACGATTTTCCGTGCAGTTTCCATATAATTCATCGGGTATTCCCTTGTAACCTAGTCCGGCCATTCTCAGTAACACATCACCATGTAGGGACCGTTAATCCCCTATGGCGATGTTAAGAAACCGACAAGACCCTTCGCATAAGATGCCGGCTCATCAGCGCCCCAGGTTCCACGACGCCTCAGGGAACGATTGCCTGAATGGCCGACAATTAGCGAGGAAACAGTGAAGTTTTGCAGAGACATGCTCTTTCCCGAGAGCTTCACCGATGCAATGATCGAATGTGCCCGGAAGGCTGCGACCGGCGACGCCGAGTCGCAGTTTCGCATGGCTCAAATGTATCGTCACGGTAAGGGCGTACCGATGAACATACATGAGGCGATCACCTGGTATAAACGCGCGTTTGACGGAGGATTCCCGGAAGCGGCCTACCGGCTGGGCAGGCTCTATACACAGGGATCCGTCATCGGAAAGGATATTAAGAAGGCCCTCCATTGGCACTCAAAAGCAGCACGAGCAGACCACGTCCCGGCGATGGTTGCGCTTGGCAATCACCTCGCCCGGGGAGCTGGAATCGAAAAGGACCTTTCAGCTGCGGCAACATGGTATGGAAAGGCGGCAAAGTCGAAAAACGCCGGCGCTCAGTTCGTGTACGGGCTGATGCTGCGCGACGGTCGTGGCGTCGCCGTTGACCGGATTGCCGCCTATGTCTGGATCTGCCGGGCAATTGACAACGACTTGCCGGAAGAAAACCGAAACATCGCGATCACGGCGCGTCAGGCGCTGCTGAAAAGCATGCCGCCCGACGACAAAATCAGGGCGCAGGCATCTATAGACGCCTCCGGGAACGAGCCACCCGAACACGCGCGCGATGGCGACACACGCCGGACCCCGCCCACTGCGAGCGCCGCGTGACACTTCCGCCCCATTCCTTCGACGAAACGTCGGCGACCACAGCGGGGCAGCCAATCGTTACCGTGAGCTGGCAGGTTGGCCCTGACGGACAGCTGACGCATCTGCCCCCTTTATCGGGGTTCAAACTTATCCGGCTACTGTCTCGTATTCACAGAGATGACCGCCACCAGCTCTTCGAACTCTTGTCCAGACCAGAGAGCGCTTCCCGGCACGTTCTCGACCTACGATGCACACGGCCCCAATTCGGCAAGGGCTGGGTCAGGCTGACCGTTTCCGCCAATGTCGAAGGCGATGGATACCGTTTTCAGGGGATCGCGGTCGATATTACCGACATCAAGGAAACAGAAAGGCGGATGCAGGAACGCCAGTTCGCTCTCAACGCCTCTCTCGTCGAGTTGCAAAGAACCAAAGGCAGGCTGGAAACACAAAGCGGGATCCTTATCAACACTGCACTCGAGCTTGAGGCGGCTCGCAAGGTCGCCGAGAGTGCAAGTCTGGTGAAATCGGAATTCCTGTCAAACATGAGCCACGAGCTGCGAACACCACTCAACGCAATCATCGGCTTTTCACAGATCATCCGCGAACAGACTTTCGGGCCGGTCGGGTCCCTCAAATACTGCGACTACGCGAACGATATTTATGTGTCAGGCATCCATCTTCTCGAGCTGATCAATAAAGTCCTCGATTTCTCTAAAATTGAAGCCGGTGCCGCTGAATTACTGGAAGACGACGTCGATGTAGCGGCCGTCATCGGCACCGCCATACGGATGCTCCGGGACCGCGCGGCGAAAAAAGAGATTGAAATCACGGTGGAGGCGACCGCCCCCCTACCGCTGCTCCGGGCTGACCCAATGAAGCTCCGGCAGATTCTAATCAACCTGCTGACCAATGCGATCAAATATACCCTCAACGGCGGAACGGTAGAGATTTCGGCCTGGGCACGCCCTGACAGCGGATATGTCCTTCAGGTCTCTGATACCGGTATCGGAATTGCGCTCGAAGATATCCCAAAGGCGATGGGTGTCTTCGGCCAAGTCGATAGCGCCCTGACACGCGAGCAGGAAGGGACCGGCCTGGGCCTGCCCCTGACCAAGTCCCTGGCCGAGTTACACGGCGGATCGCTTGAACTACAGAGCAACCTGGGAGTCGGAACAAAAGTGACGGTGCGTTTTCCGGCAGAACGTATTATAGAAAATCCGGACACCATCCCGGCGAGATCGAGCCCGCGCATCGTCGAGATCAAGTGACCGACAGCCGGTTTCGAATCACGACAAGTTGTTCTAAACTCCGCCTATGGCCGTTCCCTCCTTTATCGCCGACAGTCGGGAAGACGCCCGGTTTCGGACAGAAGTCCGCAGCTGGCTGGACGAAAACCTGCCCCGTGAGTTGTGCGGCTGGGTGGGACGATTGCCGCCCGAGAAAATGATCCCCTGGCATCGCAAGATGTTCGAACGCGGCTGGATCGCGCCGGGGTGGCCGGAAGAATATGGCGGCATGGGCGCCACCCTCGCGCAGCAGCTCATCCTGCAGGAAGAAATGGGGCGGATTGGCGCGCCGACGCTCTCGCGGCAGGGCCTTGGCCA
>JBLHKG010000261.1:0-4549 GCA_047619835.1 Alphaproteobacteria bacterium | reverse complement strand
CTTGCGCAAGCGGTCACCCAGTCGACCACTGTAATGGAAGCGATGGATCGCGGTTTTCGGGGCGCCATGTCCGCTGCGCGATCAATCGATGCAATTGAGGATTTCCCTGATCGCCTGCCGGAATCCGATTGGGTAACGGGGAGAGGATAGAATGCCGCGTGCCAATCCCCTGCAGCCGTCATTCAATGGCGGTGAGTTTTCGCCACGAATGGTGGCGCGAACCGATTTTGCGAAATATCCGCTCGCCTGCGCGACACTCCAGAACATGGTGCCGCTACCGCAGGGCGGAGCGACTCGCCGGCCCGGCACCTGCTTCGTTGCCGAAGTGAAGGACTCGTCGAAGAAAGTGAAACTCCGGCGGTTCGAATTTTCTACCGAACAGGCCTATGTCCTCGAATGCGGTGAATTCTATTTCCGATTTTACAAGGACCGTGGCCGAATCGAAGTCGCATCGACCGACGCTGCCATCATTAATGGCACGTTTGAAAGCGGCATAACGGGCTGGACCGACAAATCGAACGGCACCGGCGTGGTTGCCCATGATGCATCTGACAAGGCAATGGCGCTGCAGGCGAACGGTTCCGGAAATGAAGCGATTGCCGAGCAGGCCGTGACCACGACTGCGACCGGACAGGAACATGTGCTGTCATTCCGGGTGAAAGGCGCGGCAGGCGATCAGGCGACTCTAAGGATTGGAACTTCTTCTGGTGCTGACGATATTCTTGCCGCGACGAATTTCGCGGTGGGTTGGCACGCCAAATCCTTTACACCGTCGGCAGGTTCATTCTTTTTCCAGTTCGAGAATGCGCTTACCAAGACGCTGTTGGTCGACGATGTGTCCATTCCTGAGGGCGCACCCGTGGAACTGGCCGGCCCCTATCGTGAGGGTGAGCTTTTCGAAATCATGCAGGCCCAGTCGGCGGATGTTCTCTATCTCGTCCACTCATCGTACCCAGTCTACAAGCTGACGCGTTCCGGCCATACGAGTTGGGACCTGATCGAGGCTGCTTTTGAAGACGGTCCGTATCTGATGCAGAATGCCTCTGGCACCACTTTAACGCCGTCGGCGACGACTGGCTTTGGCATTACCCTCACCGCTTCAGCAAGCGCAGGCATTAATGGCGGTGTGGGATTTAAAGAGAACGATGTTGGCAGGTTAGTCCGTATCGACAATCCGGCATCAGGCGTCGATTGGGGGTGGGCCCGGATCGTTGCGTTCACGAGCACGACCCAGGTTATTGCCGATGTAAAACGTGATTTTGGCGGCGCCAGTGCGACTGCTAAATGGCGGCTCGGCGCATGGTGCGGTGAGTGCGGCTATCCGGGTGCGGTTACCTTTCAGGAACAACGTCTCGCTTTTGCCGCGTCTGCCGCGCAGCCTCAGAGCTTCTGGCTGTCGCAATCCGCGGATTTCCAGAATATGGCGCCCGATAGTCCGGATGGGGGGTCTGGAAAATGGGACGGTACGGTCGAGGACGATGATGCACTCGACTTCACCATTTCGGCCGACCAGGTAAACGCGATCCAGTGGCTTTCGCCAGGGCGGCAGCTCTTTATCGGTACTGTTGGCGGCGAATGGGTGGTTCGGTCAAACGGCCCCGCGATTACGCCGACAGATGTTGACGTCAAGCGCCAGACCACCTTTGGGTCGGCAAAACTGCCTCCGCAAATCATGCGCGGTCGGACCATGTTCGTGCAGCGTGCCGGACGCAAGCTGATGGAGATGGCGTTCAATCTTGAGCAGGATAATTTCAACTCATTGGATCTCAATATTCTTGCCGACCACATCACCCGGGGTGGCATCGTCGATCTTGCCTATCAGCAAGAGCCGGATTCCACACTTTGGACAGTTAGGGCGGATGGTGAGATTCCGACGCTTACCTACCAGCCGGACCAGAATGTCGTCGGCTGGGCCCGCTGCGTGATCGGGGGTGCCAGTGCCACTGGTGAAACCGTCGCGGTCATTCCCGCCATTGACCGCGATGAAGCATGGGTCTGTATCCGGCGGATCATTAACGGTCAGGTTCGTCGCTATGTCGAATGTTTCGATGCCGGCTTTGAAACCGGTGAAATCCCCGCGCTCGCCTGCTATTCAGATTCAGCTCTTATCTATGATGGAAGTGCGACCAGCAGCATTTTCGGACTGGATCATCTTGAAGGTGAGGCCGTTTCCATTCTTGCCGATGGTGCGGTTCATCCTCCCCGAACGGTTACGGCGGGAGCTATATCGCTCGACTATGACGCCGAGAAAGTCATTGTCGGACTGTCCTACACACATATTTACGAAAGCCTGAAATGGGAGGCCGGGACGGTGACCGGTACCGCCCAGGGTCAGGTCAAACGCATTCACGGCGTAACGCTGGTCCTGCTCGACTCCTTAAACGCCTCGGTCGGATCCGATATTTCGAATCTTAAGGCCATACCGTTTCGTGCCGTAGGCGATGCGATGGACGGGGCTGTGCCGCTTTTTACCGGTGAGAAGTTCATCGAATTCGACGGTGATTTCGCGACAGACACACGGGTCGTGATCCAGGGTGACGATCCTGTCCCGTTCACGCTGCTGGCTGTCGCGCCGGAAATCAAAACCAATACCCGATAAGCCCAAATCCACGGAGGAGTACAGGATGGAGAGATCAGAGTTCGTCCAGCAGGACGAGCGCGACACCGAAACAGAGAGCAAGACAGACGCGATATATGAGGCAGAGTCGGGCAATGATGAATCCGATGATCCGGGAGCGACCGAAATTTTGGATATCTTAAGGCGCGATTGGGGCGATGAATTTGATGCTAATCTTTCCTATGCCCGGGACGCCGTTGAGCGGTTCGCCGATACCGATCTTATCGCTTTGTTTGAGGAAACCGGGCTTGGCAACAATCCGCGCGTCGTCCGCGCCGCCGCACAGATTGGGCAGCAGCTTGCGACCGAGAATACGCAGGGACCGTCAGACCTTTCGGGTGCTCGTCCACTATCCGGCAAGAATGGCTTAAATGCGGAGCTCGACCGCTTGATAGCAAGCCCCGAATACTGGACTTCCGGCGGACAGCGGCGCGCGCGCGACATTTTCGTCAGGCTTAATGGTAGCGGAGAGTTGCCGGTTCACCGTCATCCCGGTGATGGTGGCAGCAGCCATGTCCGTTCATGAAGCTCCGGCACGCAGACAGGGAAAAAGACTATGAGGAAATCATCAATGGTATTCGCGAATTTGTCCGTACGCACGTCGCACAGGACCTAATTCCTGCCGATGCCGCGTTCCTGCCGGTAATTGCTCGGAGGTTCCTCGACCGCGACGACGTTGATGTCATGCTTGCAGAGGGGGAAGGCGGCGTTTTGGGTGGCGTCGCCTTTTTCTATTTGCCCTATCCCTGGAATCCGACCCTTCTGATGGCGGAAGAGACGGCCTTCTGGTGTCGCAAGGAAGCGCCGCCGATGACTGCGCTCGCGCTTTTGAGATTCGCTGAAAAGACCGCGCGCATGCGGGGCGCCGACCTTTTGATCATGCATTCGCTCTCCTTTTTCAGCGACCGCTTCGGGACCATCCTTCAGCGCCTCGGTTACGAACCATTCCAGTCCACCTATGTAAGGAGGTTATGATGTCGGTCGATCCGTTTTCAGCTCTCACGTTTGCTCTAAAGACCGCCCAGACGATTTCCTCAGCCAACGCCCGGTCGCGCCAGTTGTCGGCGCAGGCAGCTTTTCAACAGCAACAGGCGGAACGCGCCCGTGCGATCAACGACGCCCGTGCGCATCAACTGCGAAGAAATCAGTCCCGCGAACGCGCCGCAGGGCGGGCTCGGCTCACCTCATCCGGCATCGATCCATCTGCGGGCAGCGCTCTTCTCCTGCAGGAAAATCAAGCCGGGATTCATGAATTCGACCGACTTTTGGCTCGCTCGGTCGGTCTTCAGCCCAGTCTCGAAGCCGATCAGCAGGCACGCATCCTCCGGATGCAGGCGTCCAGCACACGGCAGCAGGGGCTTCTCTCTGCGGCTGGTACGGCAGCCGATCGAGGGCCTGGTGTTTTCCGTGACATTCAGAAATTTCTCGACTCGTAAGAATAACTCCGCCCCTCGCCAATTTAGGCGTTTGTTCGCTCTCTTCGGTCAGAGGAGGCGCTTCCTGGAGATCCATTATGACCCTGTCCACCACACTTGCAAAAAAGACCTATGAGGGCGATGGCTCGACGACCGCCTTTCCGACCGTTTTTAAATTCCTGCAGAACAGCCATGTTGCAGCAACGCACGTCGCGTCGTCAGGCATCGAAACGATATGGGCAGAGGGTACGCACTACACGTTGTCGGGCGCTGGCAGTGATTCTGGCGGAACGGTTACCGTCTCAGCCAGTCCCATTGACTATACCCCGGCGAACGGAGAGCAGCTGGTAGTCAGCCGGTTTATTACCGAAACGCAGGAGGTTGCATACCCTGAGGGCGGCGCCTTTCCGGCCGCCACGCACGAACAGGCGCTCGATCTATTGACCATGATGGTGCAGAAGCACAGCGAGGAAATCGCACGTGCTTTGGTGGTCCCCATCGCGGAATCTGCGGCATC
>JBLHKG010000260.1:0-4583 GCA_047619835.1 Alphaproteobacteria bacterium | reverse complement strand
TGCAGTCGGCTTGGCGCCATCGATAATTGCGCCTCGTCACCCTGCCCGATGATCGCTTCGGCGAAGGCTTGCTCCCATTCCGGCGAGAGCGTGATCAATGGTACATATCCCGCATCGCCAGCTGCCTCGTTGCTGATCTGGCGGGCCAGGCGGGTTCGTACATGCTCGGTGACGATTGTGGGACTTTGCGAATACCCACAAATTTCAGCGATTCCTTCAAGGATAGTCGGCAGATCGCGGATGGCTATGCGCTCACGCAGAAGATTCTTGAGGACGCGCTGGATTACACTTACCGAAATTTGCGATGGCACGATTTCATCCAGCAGTTTGCGATGCTCGGGCTGCAGCTCATCGAGCAGCTTTTGCGCTTCGGCGTAGGACAGGAGGTCAGCCATATTGTCCTTTATGACCTCTGTCAGATGCGTCGTCGCCACGGTCGATGGATCGACGACAGTATAGCCGCGAAAAGAGGCTTCCTCACGCTGATCTTCGTGAACCCAGGTTGCCGGCAGTCCAAAAGTCGGCTCGACAGTCTGGACCCCTGGCAGTTCAATCGTGTCGCCACGCGGGTCCATCACCAGCAGCATGGCGGGACGCACCTCACCGCGCGCGGATTCAATTTCCTTGATGCGAATGACATAGGTGTTGGAGGGGAGCTGCATATTGTCCTGGATGCGGACCGAGGGCATGACGAATCCCATTTCATTGGCCAGCTGTCGCCGCAGGCCCCTGATCTGCTGCGTCAGCGTCGCGCCGTCCGTCCCGTTCACGAGTGGTAGCAAAGCGTATCCGAGCTCCAGCTTGATATCGTCGAGCTGAAGCGCGGAAGTAACCGCTTTTTCCGCAGCATCAATGTCGTCCTCTTCGCTCGAGGTTTCGGGCGGTAATTGGGCCTTGGCTTCCTCGGTGTCCTGGGATTTGCTGATGTAAAAAGCGAGGGTGCCTGTGATAATTGCGAGACCGAAAAATGGCAGCATCGGAATGCCCGGTAATAAGGAAAGGGTTCCCATCAGGCCGGATACCAGTCCGAGAGCTGCCGGATAGCTCGCGAGCTGCCCCAGAACCGCTTTATCTACCGAGCCGCTGATCCCTGCTTTGGATACCAGCATGCCCGCTGCGGTTGAGACGATCAGGGCTGGAATCTGGCTGACCAGACCATCGCCGACGGTTAGCAGGGTATAGCTCTTCGAAGCTTCGGCGAGCGTCAGTCCTTCCTGCGCCGTGCCGATGATGATGCCGCCGATGACGTTGATAAAGGTGATGATCAGGCCGGCAATGGCATCGCCCCGAACGAACTTGGCGGCGCCGTCCATAGCGCCAAAGAAGGTTGTTTCATCCTCCAGCGACTTGCGCCGCGTCTTTGCGGTGTTCTCGTCGATCAGCCCGGCGGACAGGTCGGCGTCGATCGCCATCTGCTTGCCGGGCATTGCGTCGAGTGAAAACCGGGCGGCCACTTCGGCAATACGTCCGGAACCCTTGGTGATGACGACAAAATTGACCAGCACCAGGATCGCGAAAACGATAATCCCGATGACAAAATTGCCCCCCATCACAAAATTGCCAAAGGCCTCGATCACGCTGCCGGCGGCGTCGGTACCTTCGTGGCCATGGGCAAGAATGAGCCGGGTCGATGCAAGGTTCAGCGCCAGGCGTGACACCGTCGCAATCAGCAGGATGGTCGGGAAGGAGCTGAATTCCAGCGGCTGTTTGATAAACATCGCGGTCATCAGGATGAGGACCGAGAAGGTAATGGAGGAGGCAAGCGAGAAATCCAGCATCCAGCGCGGCATCGGCAGGATGAGAACAACCAGAATCATCATCACGCCGAGCGCAAGCGCGATATCGCCTCTCAGAAATTTAGCTCCGATTCGTCGGAAATCGATGTCCTCTCGTGTGCCTGGCGATCCGGCGGAGAGATCATCAGGACCGGCTGCGGTAGCTGGAATGCTATCTGCTTCGGCCATATAGGAATGCCTTTACGCGGTAATCTGAAGGATGTTTCTGGTGGACTGAAGCAGAGCCCTAGATCGTCGCCCGGTCGAACTCATTCCCCATGGGTATGGAGACTCCCTCTTCGGAGTAAATCTTGAGCTTGTTCCGTAAAGTTCGGATCGAGATCCCCAGGATGGTTGCGGCATGGGTTCGGTTCCCAAGGCAGTGATAGACCGTGTCGATGATCAGGTCGCGCTCGACCTCTGACATCTTGCGGCCGACCAGCGCGCGCACCGTGGTGCGGTCGTCCTGACCGGCTTCGATGGGTACCGAACTGCTTTTGTCTGCGACTTCTTCGTTCCCGGCATCATTGGAAACCATTTTGGAGCTGAGCGTTATCGCCTCGGCACCAACCTCGTCTCCAACCGCCAGGAGGACCGCGCGATGCATTGTATTTTCGAGCTCGCGCACATTGCCTCGCCAGCCATGGTGATGCATTTTCTGGCGCGCCTCATCTGACAGCTCTCGATAGGGAACGCCGTTGACCTCGGCATATCGCTTCAAAAAATGCGTGGACAGAATATCGATGTCGAGCGGGCGATCGCGTAGCGGCGGCAATTCGATATTGATGACGTTGAGGCGGAAGAGAAGATCCTCGCGGAAGGTGCCTTTGCGGACTTCGGCCTCAAGGTCTCGGTTGGAAGTTGCGATAAGGCGGATATCCACCTTGATCGGCGCCGACCCACCGACGCGGTCGATTTCACGTTCCTGAACCGCCCGCAGTAATTTCGCCTGAAGTCGGGAATCCATCTCGCTGATTTCATCCAGCAGTAGTGTGCCCTTATTGGCTTCCTCGAATTTACCGATACGCCGCGCAATGGCACCCGTGAAGGCGCCTTTTTCGTGACCGAATAATTCCGATTCCAGCAAATTTTCCGGGATGGCGGCACAATTGACGGAAATAAATTTATGAGCAGCCCGGCGGCTTTTTTGATGAACGAAGCGGGCCATCAGTTCTTTGCCCGTGCCGGATTCTCCGGTGATCAGGATGCTGGCCTCTGACGGCGCAACCTGTTCGGCGAGCTTCAGGACGCCGGCTGTCTTGGGATCCCGGAAGATGATCGTATTGCTTTCCTCCGTCACGGCCTCGAGCACGGCGGCGATGAGGTCCGCATCCGGCGGCAGCGGGATGTATTCCCTGGCGCCGGCCTTGATCGCGCGGACAGCTTCGGCCGCATCGTTGCCGATCCCACACCCGACGACGGGGACATTGATACGTTCCGCTGTCAGGTTCGTAATTAGCCGTGCAATATCAAGGCTGGCATCGGCCATGATCATGTCCGCGCCGTTCCCGGAGCGAAGTGATTCGAGGGCCAGATCGATGTCCGCTGCATGGGAAACTTTTGCGCCGCGCGAAATCGCAATCTGGCTTGCAGCGCCAATCTGACCGTTTAGAGAACCGACAATGAGTAATCGCATGATTGAGTTTCCTGCTCCTTGTGTTGATTAGGAGAAATAGCGAATGCGGCGGGCCGGCGGCAAAAGCGCATTGAGAAGCACTTCAGTCCGCCTTGGGTTTTCTTTTCTGCAGATTGATTCCGCAGCCATCATGCAGATGTTGGCGACCAGAATTTCGTCACTTGTATTGCGCTCCAGCTTCGAGGCCAGCGGCGCAAACACCATGTTGGCAAGGACCGCGCCGTAAAACGTCGTCAGCAGTGCAACCGCCAGACCGGGCCCGA
The DNA here is from genome assembly GCA_047619835.1 of Alphaproteobacteria bacterium. Classification (GTDB taxonomy): domain Bacteria; phylum Pseudomonadota; class Alphaproteobacteria; order MPNO01; family UBA2964; genus JAYOEY01. The sequence continues at coordinate 909 of JBLHKG010000260.1, read as the reverse complement.
TTGAATTGGGGTCGGAAAGATTGCCGAGCATCTGGACAAGACCGATCAGGGTGCCGATCAGACCCATCGCGGGTGCAATCTCAGCCGCTTTACGCAGCATATTGGCGCTGCGGTAATGGCGTTCCGCCATCCGATCAATTTCACATTGAAGGACGGTCCGAATTTCCTCAATCGGCGTTCCGTCAACGGCAAGACCGATCGCCTTGTTCATAAAGGGCTCGTATTGCATGTCCCCAAGCAGCTGATCGAGTTCCAGAATGCCGCGCTTGCGGGCCATTTCGGACAACCGCAGCATATGAAGCGCCGTTTTGCTGGCATCTGGGATCGAGTGGAACAGCGTTTTCAACAGGATAGTCGGCAGTCGCGCGAGATCGCCCAGCGAAAAGCAGATCATGGTGACGGCAAACGTGCCGCCGATCACAATCAGTACGGCCGGTGCATCGAAGAATGCGAGCGGCGCGCCGCCCAGAACAATGGCGGTCGAAATCAGTCCGAAACCGATGACGAGCCCGATTATCGTCGCCGTGTCGATCCGGGTCCGACCGCGGACGACGCTTCCTGAGAATTCAGGACCGATCGCGGCGCTTGCCTGTATTTTTGCCATGGCCGGATGCTCAGTTGTTGCGGTCTGACTTAATGATTTCCGTCATCGTTACGCCGAGACGTTCTTCGACGACGACGACTTCGCCGCGCGCTACCAAACGGTTGTTGACGTATATGTCGATGGCTTCACCCACTTTGCGATCGAGTTCGACGACGGCGCCGCGACCAAGCTTCAGCAGTTGACTGACCTGCATCGATGCTTTGCCAAGTACTGCACTAAGCTGGACCGGGATGTCGTAGACGGCATCGAGATCCTTGGCGTTGTGCATCGGCTCGATTTCTTCTTCAATCGACAGAAGATTTTCG
>JBLHKG010000259.1:0-4584 GCA_047619835.1 Alphaproteobacteria bacterium | reverse complement strand
CCGGTGATCTCCTGCCGCAGAACACCATCCTCAAAACAGCCCGGTTGGGTTACCTGATTCCAGGCCCTCCTCCCAAACCATAAAGGCATCGCGCTATCGTGAACGAAAATCGCGGCGGATCAGTCCGGCAAGCCGAGCTTCTTTAGATTTGCGATCATGCGGTCGAGCATAGCTTCAGAGAACACCATGGCCTGGCGTACCTTGGCACCCGTTAAGTCAGGATAGCTTTGCATTAAGTGTGAATAAGCCTGCTTGGCCTCTTCCGTCCTACTCGCACCAGAAAGTGACGAAGCAAGACTACGGTATATCCATACGGCGTGGGGCCGCTCTTCCAAGGCACGCTGATAGTTCGCCGCAGCTTCGTCATATCTCTCTGCGACCTCGTTGGCGGACCCCATCCCAACATAAATATTGAAATTCATTGGATCGAGCGGACTCAACCTCATTGCGCGCTCGAAATGCTCAAGTGCATGTTCCGGCCGGTCGGAGTAATTTTCGAGCCAGCCCAGGCGCTGCCAAGCCCAGGCCGAATTGGGGTCAAGTGTAACCGCTCGCTCAAGAAGAATTCGCGCGGTACCGAAATTACGAACGAAGCTATGGACGGCGCCGAGCACTGCCAGGATCAGAGGATCGTCACCACTGAGCGCCGCAGCCCGTTCCGCGAGCGTCAATGCCTGAGATTGGCTGTCCGCGATATCGCTGGACCAGTTGTAGACTGATCGCTGCGCATGGCACCAGGCTGCAAGCGACAGTGCGAGGGGAAAATCGGGATCTAGCGAGAGTGCTTTGTCCAGCAGGTTCAGCGCCTTTTCGCTCTCCTCCTGCTCGAGCGCCCAAACATGAGGCATTGCTCGCATTGTATAGTCATAGGCGTTCTGATCCTGTGGCCGCTTACGACGGGATCGCTCGATTTCGGCCAGGCGAATGGACGGTTGCAACTCACCAGCCACGCGTTCGGTGATGCGATCCTGTAGATCAAACAATTCTCCGATGTGCCCGTCGTAATGCTCGGCCCAAATGTGTGCCCCCGCTTTCGTTTCCACGAGTTGTACCGTGATACGGATGCGATCACCGGCACGCTGCACGCTGCCTTCCAACGCGTATGCGACGCCTAATTCACGGCCAATGTCGATTACGTTGACCATGCGGCCCTTGAAGGTGGAAGCGGAATTTCGTGCAATGACAAAAAAGGAACGTATGCGCGACAGCGCCGCAGTAATTGCCTCAACAACGCCATCGGCGAGATAATCCTGGTCGGGATCACCCGCCATAGTCTGAAACGGCAGCACCGCAATCGAAGGTTTGTCAGGAAGGGGTAAGGACGCGACAGACGATGCAGGCACTTCAGCAATTATCGAAGCGTCCCTGGTCCACCGCCACGCACGCACCGGCCGATCAATATTCTTGACCTCCTGATCACCCAGGTCTTCGAAGACGAGATCAATCCGATCACGCACCTGATCATAGACGGCCGCCGATATGCACATGCCCCCTGCGTCAGACAGCCCCTCAAGCCGGGAAGCGGTGTTGACGCCGTCGCCATGGATATCGTCGCCTTCTATGATCACATCACCGAGATTGATACCAATTCGGAAAGCGATACTGCGATCCGCCAGTTCACCGGCATTGCGGTCGGGCATGGCTCGCTGAATTTGTGCGGCGCACTGAACAGCATCGACGACGCTGGTAAACTCAACGAGGAAGCCGTCGCCCGTCGTCTTGACGGTACGACCGCCATGCTCAGCGATGCTGGGGTCGATCAACTCGTTGATATGTGCGTTGTACCGCGTACGCGTACCACTTTCGTCAGTGCGTATTAACCGCGAGTAGCCCACCACATCAGCAGCCAAGATTGCCGCAAGCCTTCTTTGGACGCGTTCTTCTACCACAGTCCCTCCCCGTCGCGCGCTATAGGAGAAAGTCTATGCGTCAGCGGGAGGCGAGTCTATCTGGGCCTTATGTCTGTTCAGGGTCCAGGCTGTTCTGACCATGCCTTGGATACGTTTGCTTGACCGCCGATAACGGAACTCTACGCCGGGGTTCCAGAAGGCACACACCGCCAGACCCTCGCCCGCCCTCCGACCAATTTGCGTAAGGGCCTCGCCCCTCCCCTGTCGCGTACCGCCGCGTCATGGTAATCCACCGCATGAGCACCCTTCCCGCCCCGCCCCGCTATATCTTCCCGCTGCTGGCGGCGATCACCTTTATCGCGCCGCTGGCGGTGCATATGATGATTCCGGCGCTGCAGGCGATCCAGACTGACCTCAAAATCAGCCAGGGGCTGGCCCAGGCGACGCTGGCGCTGGTGATGGTGGTGATGGCGTTCTCGACCATCGTCTATGGCGGGCTGTCGGATCAGTGGGGCCGCAAACCGGTTCTGCTCGGCGGGCTCGCGCTCTATGTAATCGGCTCGGAGCTGAGCTATATCGCGCCGGATATCTGGACCCTGCTGGCCGGGCGGACATTACAGGGCATCGGCGCGGGGTGCGGCGTGGTGCTGGCGCGCGCCATCGCCCGCGATGTGTATGGCATGGAGCGGGTGGCGCAGGTCATTGCCTATCTGACCACCGCCTATGTGCTGGGTCCGCTGGTCGCGCCGCCGCTTGCCGCTTTGATGCTGCCGATCCTCGGCTGGCGGTTCCTGTTCCTGATCCCGACAGTCCTCGGGCTCGCGCTGATCGCGGTGGCGCTGTTCCAGCTGCCCGAAACCCATCGGCCCACCGCCCAGGGAATGGGGCTGGGGCGGATCATCACCAGCACGTTCAGCACCTATGTGCGGCTGCTGCGCATAAGGCGCTTCACCGCCTTCGCCTTGGTGCCGGGGCTGGAATCAGGGGCGTTCTTTGCCAACGCCGCGGCTTCGCCGTTTCTCGCCATGGGCACGCTTGGCATATCACCGGCGGAGTATGCGCTGTGGTTCCTGTTCCTGCCGATCGGCTTCATGACCGGGAATTTTATCTCGGCCCGGATCGGCAACCGCCAGCCCATCGAGCGCATGACATTGCTGGGGACGATCATCTGCTTTGCCGTGGTGATCCTGCAGGCGGTCGGGCTGGTCGTGTTCGGCCTGTCGATGGAGATGCTGATGATGCCGATGACGCTGATCGGCATCGGTCAGGGGCTGTGCCTGCCCTACGCCCAGGCCGGCACCATGCAAATCGACCCGGCCTATGCCGGCAGCGCGTCTGGCGCGGTGACGTTCGGCCAGCTGTTCTTCGCCGGTGTCGCCCAGCAGATCGTCGGGCTGATCGCCGACGGCAGCGGCCTGCCGATGGTCGCCGTGATGCTGTGCTTTAGCAGTGCCGCGCTGATCGCTGCGATTGTGGCGATGCGGTCGAAATAATTCTCAGGCCGCCTCAACATCCAGCGGCGTTTTGGGCTCGACCCCTTTGACATTGATGCCGCTGATGATTTTTCGATAGAGGGCCGGAACGCTGCGTCCGGCATCGTCGGACACCCAGAGGCGCAGCAGATGGCGGCGGCGTTCGGGTTCGGGCCAGTCTTCGAACCCGCGGCGCGAATGCAGGGTCACGTGGTTCTGCAGGAACTGGATATCGCCCTGGCGGAACTCCATATCGAAGGCGAACTCCTCTGCCAGCGATTTAAACAGATCCAGCGCCTCAAGCTGAATATCCGTATAGAGCGGCACGCCCGGCAGGCCCTGCGACTTGTAAATCTGGGTGCTTACCCCGCGGGCGGCGAACCAGCCCTGCTCGAAGGTAAAGACCGGATATTTGTAAAACCCGTCCTCGCCCGGTGAAACTTCGCCATGACGGGTCCAGTAGAAATCGCGGGTTAGCACCTCAACCAGATCGGGGCGGCGTTTCAGCATCTCGTTATAGAGCGTCACCGAGCTGACGATACGGCTTTCGCCGCCCTGCTTCGCCGGATGCAGACACATCAGCCCAACATAGTCGCAGCGGTCGGCATGAAACCCCATCGCCGCGCTGCTCTTGTAACCGCGTGTTTGGGCATCGCCGTAATCGCCGCCGATATCTTTCACATGGCCCAGCAGATGCCCCTCCGCGTTTTGCGACACCGGCCGGCCGAGATGCAGCCCGATGCCCCAGAAAGCCAGCGCCGATTGCGCCCGGCTGTAATCCGCCACCGGGACGCCGCGGATCAGGATCAAGCCGCGCCCTTCAAGCAGGTCGCGGCGGATATCACGCAGCACAGGACCGAGCGTCGGCAGGATGAATTCGGCCAGCGTCACGTCCTTGATATCGCCACCCTTTGAGGCCGCCGCCTCAACCGCTTCGGTCAGCTCGGCAATCTCGGCAGCCGACAGCTGGTAAATCCATTCGTCGCTGGCGGTCATATGTTCGGGCCGCCACTCGGCAGGATCAATCACCGGCGCCATGGGCTTCGCGGCGACGCGGCTTCGGTTTTCGGTCAGGCTTAAACTCATCAAACTTCTCCCGGTTTATCTTTGACGGAATTATGCCACGTAATCGTGTGAAAAACGATTCATGTCTGGGCCGGCTTCCGGCGGCGCGAAGAGATGCGCGCCAGCCAGATCGACGACGCGAAAATCACTATGCCGCCGGTCCAGGTCCAGAAATCGGGGAATTCGGCGAAGAACAC
>JBLHKG010000258.1:0-4586 GCA_047619835.1 Alphaproteobacteria bacterium | reverse complement strand
GGTGCAGCCATTTCTCCAGATCGGGATTATGGAAGCGCGGGCTCCAGCACAGCTTCGACGAGGTGAAGGCGTTCTTGAGCGCCCGGTCGGCCTCTTCCGGCGTCAAAACGGCATTGGCGCGCTGTTCGCCGACGGCAGGGTCAAACACCATGCGGCGGGCTTTTTCCTCGGCGGTCCACATAAACAGATCGCCCATCGGCACACCGGGCACCCGGATACCGGCGGCGGACACAAGGGTCAGGCTACGGATCCGCCCGGTGCCGCGCACGGCAAGTTCGGCCGCCAGCCAGCCGCCCATCGAATGGCCGACCAGATGCACATCCCGGAGATCGAGCTGCTCGAGGAGATCGAGATAGAAATAGACCAAATCGGTCATTGAATCGAGCCAGCCGGGCGTGTCGGAATTGCCAAAGCCCGGATGATCCGGCGCCAGCACGGAAAACCGGTCGGACAGCTGGTCCATAAACGGCGCCCAGCCCTTGCTGCCGCCGGCGCCGTGCAGATACAGCAGGGGCTCGCCGCTGCCGCCCGTCATCATCTCAATCGTGCAGTCATTCACCGTCAATTGCTGGGTGGCGTGGTCCGCCATAGGCTCGATCTCCTGTTTTCTGCGGTCTAAAACCGAATGAGGGTTCTAGTTTAGGACGGGTGTGGGGTGCGCTGCAACCATCGAAATTTATGTCTTTTAAACAATCGTTTAACCAGATTACGCAATGATGTTACTGGAATATTTGGGCCAGTTCTTCCGGTAGGACTGCGCGGCTTGACACAGGGCGGCGGCGGCAACAGATTGTCGCTTCTTCAGGCCGCTCCCGGTCGGAATGAATTGATTTTGGAGATCATTGTGGACGCCGTAGCCGAAGAAGTCAGAACACAGGTAGACGACAAGCCGTTTCTGTCGGACCCCTATCTCGATTGGGCCGAGGCGCAGGGCGTTCCGATCACCACCGATTTCGGCATCCATCTTCCCGATGTTGAGGTCGCCCACTGGGATCATTTCGGTTGCAGGGGCGGTCTCGCGCATCTCATCGGCCGCGGCGACTGGCTGTCGGTTTTCGTGCTCGAGCTGTCGCCCGGCGGCAAGACCTCGCCGCAGCGTCATATGTTCGAGGAAGTCTGCTATGTGCTGTCCGGCAATGGCAGCACCCAGGTCGAGCTCGCCGACGGGACCAAGCACAGCTTTGAATGGGGCAAGGGCAGCCTGTTCGCCCTGCCGCTCAATGCGACCTATCAGCATTTCAACGGATCGGGGCAGGAGACGGCGCGCCTTTCATCGACCAACAACATGCCGATGATCATGAATGTGTTCCATGATGCGGATTTCGTGTTCAACAACGATTTCCGCTTCAAGAGCCGCGAAGGCACCGCCGATTACTATGCCGGCGAAGGCACCTTCATTCCCAAGCGCCCGGGCCGTCATATGTGGGAAACCAATTTTGTGCCCGATCTGCGGACCTTCGAGCTGCAGAAATGGGAAGCGCGCGGCGCCGGCGGATCGAACATGATGTTCGTCCTCGCCGATGGCGCGATGCACGCCCATATGTCGGAGATGCCGGTTGGCACCTACAAGAAGGGCCATCGTCACGGCGCCGATTTTCATGTCAGCTGCATCACCGGTAATGGTTATTCGCTGCTATGGTATGACGGGCAGGACGATTTTACCCGGGTCGACTGGAATCACGGCACCGTGTTCGCCCCGCCAGACATGATGTTCCACCAGCATTTCAACGCCTCTTCCCAGCCGACGCGCTATCTGGCGATCGCCTGCGGCGGTCTGCGCTATCCGCTGATGGAAGAAAAGCGCCGGATCTTCATGGGCATGGATGTTGACGTGAACAAGGGTGGCGCCCAGATCGAATATGAAAATCAGGATCCCTATATCCACAAAACATTCCTCGAAGCGATGAAAAAGGCCGGCGCCGAATCCGGCATGGGCAAATTCATCGACGAGACTAAATACCAGTAATTCCCAGATAACCCAGAGATAAACAGGGCGCCATAGAAGCGCCCCTCCTCAGATGGCGGAGCCGCAAGGCTCCGCCATTTTTCTGTCTGGCTGGGTGTCTGGCTCGGTGTCTGGCTGGGTGTCTGGCTGGGTGGACGGGACGGGTCCCGGCCACTTTCCCTGACCAAACCCGACAGCGTCCCGTGACTTCCGCTCCTCATCCGTGAACGGACAACAATTTGTGATCCGAAAACTTCTCGGATCAGCCAACATGCGACATTACAAATTGCGATCACAATCGCTGTTTTGTCATTGAAAGAAACAGGTGTTTTCAGGGGCAGATGGATCGCTCATACTGTGTGCACAAAAAAAAGAGCATGACAGTTGCCGTTCGAATTTCATTCGGACATTTGGAGGCTCTATAATTCGGAGACCAATCATTCGGAGGCTCACTCATTGAGCGGTCATAGAAGTGGTTTCAACCGCGAGGATATTTTGCTGCTAGCGCTTCTGGTTGCGCTCACGGTGGGAATTTTTGTACTCGACATGTCGATACCCCTCGGCATCGCAGCCGGCGTACCCTATGTGGCTGTGGTGCTCGTAGGAAGCTGGTGTCGCTGGCGGCACAGCCTGGTCATTCTGGCAGTAATCGTCAGCGCCCTGACCATTTTGGATCATTTTGTATCTCCAGACGGGGGGGGCGGCTGGACGCTGCTCACGAACCGGGGCATCGCGCTTTTTGCCATCTGGATGACCGCGATAATTTTGTTAAAGATCAGGAATATCACCGAGGGGCCCCTGCAATCCAAGGAGGAACAAGAGCGCCGTGCCCGGGACCATGCCATGGATGCCGAAATCGCGGTGACTGAAATGGAACGGCAAGCTGGTGAACGAGAAAAGAGTGAAATCCTCGTAGAGGAGCATGATCTGCGGTTGCGCAAGATCATGGACCATACAGCAGATGGCATCATAACAATCGGTGAGTACGGCATCATTGAAAGTTTCAATGCCGCTGCTAGCCGCATGTTCGGCTATTCGGAAGAGGAGGCCTGCGGTCAAAATGTGTCGATTTTGATGCCCGAGCCCTATTGCGGCAAACACGATGGCTTTCTCGAAAATTACCGGCGAACCGGCAAGGGCGGCATTCTGGGCATTGGTCCTCGGGAAGTTGTCGGCATGCACAAGAGCGCATCGACCTTCCCGGCCGAGCTTGCCGTCAGCGAAATGCTTCTCGGGGGGAACAAGAGATCGTTCATCGGGATCATCCGCGACATAACTCAAAGAAAGGAGGCCGAGGTCAAGCTGCAACAAACCCAGAAGCTGGAGGCGATTGGGCAATTAACCGGCGGCATCGCGCACGATTTCAACAATCTGCTGACGGTCATTCTTGGGAACCTTGATCTGGCCAAAAATCAAATTGGCGATTCCGCCAGTTGGAGAAACAGTTTGGACGTTTCGATCGGAGCTGCGTTGCGAGCCGCCGACCTGACGCAGCGTCTTTTGGCCTATTCACGCAAGCAAACTCTCGACACGCAGCCCACAGACATAAACAAGATCGTTCAGGACTCAATCGAATTGGCGCGTTGGACCCTGCGAGAGGACATTGAAATAGAAACGGTGCTGGGGGCTGGCGTTTGGCCTGCGATGATTGATCCGGGCCAGCTTGGGAATTCGTTGCTCAATCTTTGCATCAATTCCAGCCATGCAATGGCGGAGGGCGGTAAACTCACGATAGAAACCGCGAATGCCCATATCGATCAGGCCTATGCCAACGAGCACAACGAAGTGAAGCCGGGCCAATATGTCATGGTGGCGGTAACCGACACCGGTGTGGGGATGCCACCGGAGGTCGTGGAGCGGGCGTTCGACCCGTTTTTTACCACCAAGGAAGTAGGTCAGGGCACTGGGCTGGGGCTCAGCATGATCTATGGCTTTACCAAGCAATCGGGCGGCCATATCAAGATCTACAGCGAAGTTGACCAGGGTACGACGATAAAGCTCTACCTTCCCAAGGCGGCGAATGCCGCGGCGGGCGCGCGCCCAAGCCAACTAGCCAAACGCGCCATGCCCATGGGAACCGAGACCATCCTGATTGTCGAGGATGATCCGGATGTCCGGGCATTTGTCGTCATCGCGTTACGCGTTCTTGGATACAATATCCTGGAGGCAGGGGACGGCCCGGCGGCTCTCGAACTATTGGAGGGGGGCCCGCATATAGACCTGCTTCTCACGGATGTCGTACTGCCCGGCGGCATGAATGGCCGGCAAGTCGGCGAGCAGGTACGGAGGCAATTTCCGAACGTCAAGCTCCTGTATAGTTCAGGTTATACGGAGAACGCGATCATCCGCGGCCAAAAGCTGGATCAAGACGCCCAACTCCTGCCTAAGCCATACACGAGGGAGGCCCTGGCGATAAAGGTCCGGGAGATACTCGATATCCCGGAAGCTTCGTAAGGGGGCATAGCGTGTCCGGGTTAGAGAACAGCCTGGGTCACGCAGCGAGGTTCTGAGCATTTTGTTTGACGCCGCCGGGCTGGACCGCGCGTCACCGATTGGCGACAATCAATTTCCGGCGACTTCCGGCGATTTCCGGTTCCTCCCACGGTTAGCTCCACGGTCAGCATCATGTCCCGCCCAAAAT
>JBLHKG010000257.1:0-4588 GCA_047619835.1 Alphaproteobacteria bacterium | reverse complement strand
GCTGGCCGGGCGAGCCCGCGCCGCTGATTACCTGGCCGCTGGTGGTCACCGACGGGCCGAACGGCGTCAATATCGGCATCTACCGCATGCAGGTGACCGGCAAAAACACCACGCTGATGCGCTGGCTGGCCCATCGCGGCGGGGCGGAAGCCCATGCCGCCGGCACCGGCGATTCCATCCCGGCCGCCGTGGTGATCGGCGCCGACCCGGGAACCATCATCGCCGCCGTCGCGCCGGTGCCCGAAAGCCTGTCGGAATATCAGTTCGCCGGGCTGCTGCGCGGCGCCAAGGTCGAGCTGGTCGATTGCAAAACCGTGCCGCTGCAGGTGCCGGCCAATGCCGAGATCGTCATCGAAGGCCATGTGTCGCTCACCGAGTATGGCGAGGAAGGCCCCTATGGCGATCACACCGGCTATTACAATTCGACCGAAAAATTCCCGGTCTTTACCGCCAGCGCGATCACCATGCGGCAGGATGCAATCTATCTCTCGACCTTTACCGGCCGCCCGCCGGACGAGCCCTCGGTGCTCGGCGAAGCGCTCAACGATGTCTTCACCCCGCTGCTGATCCAGCAATTTCCCGAGATCGTCGATTTCTGGCTACCGCCCGAGGCGTGCTCCTACCGCGTTGCCGTGGTGTCGATCCGCAAGGCCTATCCCGGCCATGCGCGGCGTATCATGATGGCGGTGTGGTCCTATTTGCGGCAGTTCATGTACACCAAGTTCGTCATTGTAGTGGATGACGATGTCGACGCCCGCAACTGGAAAGATGTCGTGTGGGCGATCTCGACCAATGTCGACCCGGCGCGCGATGTGATGATGGTCGAGAACACCCCGATCGATTATCTCGATTTCGCCTCGCCCCAGCCCGGTCTCGGCTCCAAGATGGGCATCGACGCCACCACCAAGATCGCACCCGAAACCAACCGCGAATGGGGCCGCAAGATCCGCATGAGCGACGAGGTGATCGAGCGCGTGACCGGGATGTGGGACGAGCTCGGCCTGCCGGGATCAGGCAAGCCGATCTGGAAATAGCCCCCCCTCCCCCAGCCCTTGCATGATTGTTTGAGCGTGTTCTCCGACTTGGGGAATGTGCAGGCCGGCTTTTCTCGTCATCCGCTTCCCATCGGTCGTCATGGTCGAGCGGATGGATGGGATGAATACCGCGATGTCCGAGTTCCAACCGAAGCGGGATTTCCTTAGGGTCAACCGTAGGTCTCATGTTGACCCACGCCGGCGATACCAGCTTTGTGGACTATCCCTCGACACCGGCGTAGTATTTTCGGGCGTAGTATTTTCGGGCGTAGTATTTTCGGGCGTAGTAGTTCCGGGCGTAGTATTTCAACAACAGCGCGCGTCTGAGGGAAAATGGAATCAGACAAGGCCGCTTGTGTCCAGTGACGATTTCGTCAACGGGCTGATAAAGGACCAAGGGAGAGTTAATAATGAAGAAATATTCACGATTTGCCGCCATCGGCGCTGCAGCGTTAGCGCTCTGTGTATCCACCGCCGCCGATGCCAAGCTGAAACGCATCACCGTCGGCACCAACCCGTCAGGTTCAGTCTACTTCCTGCTCGGCACCGGCTTTGCCAAGACGTTCCAGGAGCAGCTTGGAATCCGCTCTACCGCGCAACCGCATTCCGGATCGACCGTCTACGTGCCGCTGGTCAATAACGGCGAGGTCACGCTCGGCCTCAACAACACGATGGATTCGGGCAATGCCTATCGCGGCGTTGGTGATTACAAGAAGCCGCTCAAGAATTTGCGCGCGCTGCTCATGTTCTGGGTCATCCCCTACGGTATGATGGTGCGGGCCGATTCCGGCATCACCTCAATCGAGCAACTGCGCGGCAAGAAAGTTGTCATCAACATCAAGCCCAATACGTCGTTGACCCCGCTAACCCTCCGCATTCTGGAGACCGCAGGGATTAAGCAAAAAGACGTGGTCTCGATGGATTCCGGCGGGCTGATCAAGAATATCGATCTGGTCGTACAGGGTCGCGCAATTGCCTCCCCGGTGGCCTATTCGATGCCGGCGGTGCGTAAAGCGCATGCCACGACACCCGGCGGCATCCGCATCCTGCCGCTCGGCAATCTCGGCACCGATGCGTTCATGGATTCCGGCGTGTCCGGCACAGCGACGATGGTCGCGACGCCCGGCAAGAGGCGGCCCTTCTTCAAGAAACCGACCAAAATCGCCGCGTTCCAGTCATTTCTTAATGCGGGCAAGGCAGTGTCTGCCGATGACGCCTACCTATTGGTGAAGACCCTCCATCAGAACTGGAAAGCGATGCAGAAGAGCTATGGCCCGCTGCGCGGCGTGAAGGAAAACAAGATCGCGCCGTCGACCAACCCGCTTCCGTACCATGCTGGCGCGGTGCGTTATTTCAAGGAAATTGGCATCTGGACTGCGGCCAACGACAAACGCCAGGCGGAGGTTACGGTCGGCAAGTAATCGTCTGACGGCGGAAATCGGACAGAAAAGTTCGGGCATGGTCGGGCGGTTCACATGATTGAGCGGATCAATGGCACCATCCTTTGGGTTTCCCTGGCGCTAGTGCCCGCCATGGGAATCCTTTGGATCCTCGGCGTCCCCGACATTCTGCAATGGGGGCTGGTGATCGGTCAGATGTCGGCGGTCATGCTGGGACTGGCAACTGCGGCGGCTATGCTGAAATATCCCTATGGTGCCAGATCCGGTGTGCTGGAGCTGGTTCTTGCGGTCGTTGGCCTGGCGAGCTGGGTGTGGCTCGCGGTCAACCTCGATGCCTGGCTGCTGCGCATGGCCGAGCGCACCCCCGAAATGTGGGGACCCGGCATCGTCGCCATCATCCTGATGATGGAAGCGTTGCGCAAATCGGCAGGTCGGGTCATCGCCCTGCTGGTCTGGACGTTGATCGTCTATGCTTTTCTCGGCAATCATCTTCCCGGCGTTTTTGAGGCGGAGGTCTTCCCGCCGTCCAAGACGGTTCTATATCTCTATGCCGATACCAATGGCATCCCTGGTCTGGTGCTTCGGGTAATCGTCGAGCTGGTGCTGGCCTTCATCGTGTTCGGCAAGATGCTGGAGGTCAGCGGCGCGACGAATTTCTTCAACGACATGGCGCTCGGCCTTATGGGGCATCGACGTGGCGGACCGGCCAAGGTAGCGGTCGTTGCGTCCGCCGCGTTTGGCTCGATCTCGGGCTCGACAGTCGCCAACATTATGTCGACCGGGGTTGTCACCATCCCGATGATGAAAAAATCGGGATTTCGCGCCGAGCACGCCGCCGCGATCGAGGCGGTGGCGTCCAACGGCGGCCAGATCGCGCCGCCGGTGATGGGCGCGACCGCGTTTATCATTGCCGAATTCCTCGAAATTTCCTATGGCGAGGTGGTGCTGGCCGCGACCCTGCCGGCGCTGCTCTACTTTTTCGTCGTGTTCCTGCAGGTCGACGCCATTGCGGTGCGCTTTGGCGTCAAGGGGCTTTCCAAGGCGGACCTGCCGCGCATGGGTTCCACGCTGGCGGCCGGCTGGGTCTATCTTCTACCGATCGGCATTCTGCTGTGGTTTCTGCTGGGACGTGGCTACAACGCCGGCATTTCGGGCCTGTATGCCTGTGGCGCGCTGCTGGTGCTGTTTCTGCTCAAGCGCCGAGGACTGCCGACCCGCGAGGAATGGCGCGGATTCTTCGTCGGCTCGGGCGAAAATCTGGTGCCGCTGCTGCTGATCGGTGGCGGGGCCGGCGTCCTCATGGGGGTGTTGAACAGTACCGGGCTTGCCTTCCAGCTATCGTTGATGCTGACCCATGTCGCCGAAAATTCCGGCGTGTTCGTCATGCTGCTGCTGACCGCGGTGATCTGTATCGTGCTCGGCATGGGGATGCCGACCGCCGCTGTCTACATCGTTCTGGTCTCGGTGATTGCCCCGGCGCTGGTCCAGATGGGGCTGTCACCGCTCGGCGCCCACATGTTCATTTTCTACTTCGGGCTGCTCAGCATGCTCACCCCGCCGGTCGCCATCGCCAGTATGGTGGCTGCCGAACTGGCCGGCAGCGATATGTGGCGGACCGGGATGGTCGGAGTCCAGCTCGCCATTACCGCCTATTTGTTGCCGTTCCTGTGGGCGTTCAACCCGGCGATTCTGCTCGACGGAACATGGCAGGCAATTGTGATCGTCTTAATCACGTCGGTGGTGGCCGGCATGATGATCGGCCAGACAACGTTACTTATGGACCGCAAGGGCGTAACGGGCCCGGTCTACGCTACGGCAATGTTCGCGGCGGCGATCCTTGTTGGCAGTGCGACGCTGTGGATCGGTAAGGAAACACCTCTTGCCCTCGCGCCGGCAGTCCTGGCCGCCGTCCTGCTGTTCTGGCTTCGTGTGCGCCGCAACCAGCAACTGGTCCAGCCTCAGAATGCGTAGCCTAACTCCCCGGGCTTACGAAAACCTGTTGCGATCAATGAAAGCCCCATCATCTAGAGACAGACTGGACCGGGAATCACCGGTCGAACGATTCCACGCTTGTGTGGCATCGATCCGTTGAGTCACTGCCAAAACCGGAAGTGAGCATGCGCCCCGGCAATCTCCGTGTTCGCCAACTAAAAG
>JBLHKG010000256.1:0-4592 GCA_047619835.1 Alphaproteobacteria bacterium | reverse complement strand
TCTACGTGTTGACGGCAAAAACAGATAGCGGGGAGATCGCGGCGGCGACGGTTAACTGGGTGACGCAGACATCGTTCGATCCGCCGCTTGTCGTGGTCGGCGTCAAGGCGGATTCCGGCGCCTGCCAAATTCTGAAGCAATCCGGCAGTTTCGCGCTTAATTTCCTCGGCCAGGGCCAGCAGGGGGCCGCCTTTACCTTTTTCAAGCCGGTCGATACGGCAGACGGCACCCTCAGTGGCGAAGCCTTCCGTGACGGCTCCACAGGATCGCCCATCCTTGAAAGTGCCCGGGCCTGTGTCGAATTCAAGGTCGCCGAGATCGTGGAACGCGGCGATCATCACATCGTTATTGGCGAGGCCGTGGATGTTCACGTCAGCGCGGAAATCGAGGGACGACCGGACGATGCGATCCTCCACATGAAGGATCTCGGCGACAAAGTCTTTTACGGCGGCTGACAGATGGCTCGTACCCCCTGAGCTCGCAGGGGACGGGTCTGACTTCTTACCTGGGCTGTAATATTCTTTTGCAGCTCATAACCGAAAGTTTTCCGGAGCAGGATTAGATGGACCGCCCACCGTGTTAGACGAAGCCACAGGTCAGATGAAGCTGGGGATGTTCTACTGGCCCTGCGGCCATCACATTGCCGCCTGGCGACACCCCGATGGGGTCGCCAATTCCGGCTCAAACCTTCCCCATATCATTGAGCTCGCCCAGCTTGCCGAGCGTGGCCTGTTCGACATGTTCTTCATGGCCGATTCCGTGACCTTCTGGCGCGGCGGTCTGGAGGCCATGAGCCATGATTCATGGGGTACCTGGATCGAGCCCTTTACGCTGATGGGCGCGCTGGCGCAGCACACCAAACATCTTGGCGTGGTCTGTACCGCGACGACCACCTACGATCAGCCGTTTTCGCTGGCGCGGCGCTTCTCCTCGCTCGATCTGGTCAGCGGCGGACGCGCCGGCTGGAATCTGGTGACGTCAGGCAACAAATCGGAAGCCGACAGCTTCGGGCTCGCGGAGCATATGGAGAAAGCTGAGCGCTATAAACGCGCCCACGAATTTGCCCATGTCGTCCGCGGATTGTGGAACAGCTGGGGTGAGGATGTCTTTGTACGGAACAAGGAGTCCGGCGTTTATTTTGACAGGGACAAGCTCCAGATCCTCGATCATGACGGCGCCTATTTCCGGGTCCACGGTCCGATCAACGTGCCCCCGTCGCCGCAGGGCGAGCCGGTTATGGTTCAGGCCGGCGCCTCCGATGACGGAAGGGAGCTTGCGGCGGAGACCGCGGAGGTGATCTTCGGCGCCCAGCAGACGCTGGAAGGCGCGCAGGAATTCTACGCGGATGTGAAGGGCCGCATGAGCGCCTATGGCCGCCATCCGGACAGTCTCAAAATCATGCCCGGCCTGCTGGTCTGTGTTGCGGAAACTCATGACGAAGCGGTGCGCAAATACGAAGCATTGCAGGATCTGATCGATCCGGTTACCGGCCTTCAACTGCTGTCAAAACGTCTCGATTACGATCTGACGGGCTTTCCGATCGATGGCCCCCTTCCCGAAATACCGCGCAACAAAATTTCATCGACCCGCGTGGAGTTATTTATCGAAATAGCCCACCGCGAGAATTTGACCATTCGCGATCTTTACCGCCGCGTCGCCGGCGCGCGGGGCCATTATGAAATCATCGGCACGCCCGGTGAAGTAGTCGATATGATGGAGCAATGGGTCGCCGAGAGCGCCTGTGACGGTTTCAACATCATGCCGCCGGTATTTCCCTCAAGCCTGCAGGACTTCGTTGAGATGGTCGTGCCTGAATTGCAGCGGCGCGGCTTGTACCGAACGGCATATAGTGGAACGACGTTACGCGAAAACCTGGGAATCACGCGCCCGCCCTGGCCGTCAAAACGCGTTTAGGAACAAGCAAAGCCCCAGCAAAGCCCCTCAGTCGCGCACGTATTTCTTCTCTGCCTCGTAGTAATCGGTAAAGCCGACGACATCGCGAATATGCGCAAAATCGGTGAGCTGATCGGGGGCTCGCCCGTCCCGCAACGCGTCCGCTGCGCGTTCCATCGCCGCCATCGCCGCATTCAACAAGGTCAGCGGGTACAGCACGATTTTATAGCCCATCTCCTCCAGGACAGCTGGCGGCAGCATGGGGGTGTCGCCCTGTTCCACCAGATTGGCCATCTTTGGTCCCGCCACACCGTCGCAGAAGGCCCGCATTTCTTCTTCGCTCTCAGGCGCCTCGAGGAACAGAACATCGGCGCCGATATCGGCAAAGGCGCGGATACGCCACATGGCTTCCTCGAAGCCATCGGTGGCGCGTGCGTCGGTCCGGGCCATGATCAGAATATCGGCACCCTCTTCGCGGGCATCGACCGCTGCCTGGATGCGCAGCAACGCCTCATCGCGGGAGACCACTTGTTTGCCGCGCGTGTGCCCGCAGCGCTTGGGCGCAAGCTGATCCTCGATCATCGCACAGGCAAAACCCGCCTGCGCATAGCCCTGGACAGTACGCTTGACGTTAAGCGCATTGCCGTAGCCGGTATCTGCATCGCCAATTACAGGTATCGACACCGCATTGCAGATATCGCGGCCCTGCTCCAGCATTTCGGAATAGGAAATCAACCCGGTATCGGGCATGCCGAGCTTCGCTGCGGCAACCGCAAAACCACTCATGAAGCTTGCATCGAAGCCGGCCCGTTCCACGATCCGCGCGGACAACGCATCGAAACAGGCGGGCGCAACGATCACGCCGGGCTGGGCAAGCCGTGCGCGTAGCTTCTCTGCAGGTGATGTCATTGGCAAAACAAGGAGTAGAGGATCCGATTCCCGACGAGATTCATTTTTGGTTTCTCTCAAATTTCAGAGCATCAACAAGATTGTACGATGCCGGGTGATGCATCCACGCGCCCTTTGGCACACGCAACGCTTCTAACCATGCACCAGCTTGGGCACATGCTGCTCGCCGCCGTGTGACAGATCGACCGGCAGGATCAGGCGAAAAACCGTGCCGTCGGAGCCAGTACGCAGCAATTCAATATCACCACCATGACCGCGCATCAAATCGCGGGCGATCGACAGGCCGAGCCCGGTGCCGCCGACCCGCGTCGTACCCTGAAACGGTTGGAACAGATTATTGCGGATGATCTCGGGCAGGCCCGGTCCATTGTCCGATACTTCGATAATGACGTGCCCCGCCTCTGCTTCCGCGCGAATGGCAACCCGGCCCGCGCCTGCTTCGAACGCATTCCGGACGAGGTTGAGAAACACCCGGAAGAGCTGGCCGCGGTCGGCATGCAATTCAAGCAGCGCATCCACCCGGCTGTCGATAACCGACTTGCCATCGCCAATTCCGGCTGCGGAATTCGCCAGCTCATCCAGCAGCGGCGCAAGCGGAAAGGCCCTGACCTCAAAAGCGGCGGCCCCTTCCTGAACAAAATTCAACGTCTTGGAACAGAGCTCGACTGCCCTATCTATGGCGCCCATCAGCGTCGGGGCAATGCGCTTGATCTTGGGGTCCTCGGTTGTTTCGAGATGATCGGAGACCAGCTGCGCCGATGCCAGAATATTCCGCAAATCGTGGTTTATCTTGGTCACTGCGGTACCAAGAGCCGCGAGGCGCGCATGCTGGAGAAGCGCCGCACGGAGCCCACGCTGCATCCCGGCAAGCTCGCGCCGCGCAACACCCAGCTCATCGGTTCGGAGATCGGGCGTGACCAGACGGGTGCCATCAGCCGGATCTTCACGGAACCGGACCATCGCTGCGGTAATCTGGCGCATCGGCCGGACAAACAGCCATTGCAGGGACAGAAAAACCAGCACGGCGGTGATCAACGAAATCGCGACGGAGAGAGCGAGAATGTTGAGCGAATGCTGCACCATCGCCTCACGCATCGGCCGTTCGCTGAGAACAATTTCGACGGTGACGGCCGGGTCCTTCGGCGAGCGCGCCATGATACGAAGCGCTCGGTCCCGGGTAATCAACATTGTCTCAAACGCATCGCCGATGAGGCCGAAAAACCTGCCCTTTTCCAGATCGTAGCTCTTGTCCACGGCGGGCGGCATGTTTTTGGAGAGAATCAGCGCTTTGCTGGAGGGGCGCTTGAGCATAATGCCATGCACACCGGCATGATCCAGCAATGCGGATCGTAGCCGGTCACTCACCATGTTGTTGGGCGTTGCCTCCAGCGCGAGGCTTGCGAGATGCGCCGCGGCAATACGTTCCTGAAGATAGGTCACCCGAAAGCGACCGATCGACGGCGCGTAGATAAACACCTCGCTCAACATCACGAAAAAGATCGTGAGCAGCAGAAGCCGGGCAGAGAGCCCGAACCAGCCCCGGCGCGGACCATGGCGAAGCTTATCCATCGCCCGACTATAGAGAATTTAGCAAAATTCGGACATGAAAAACGCCGCCCGGCGAAAACCGGGCAGCGTCATCAGTGGACGGGTCTTGGATTACATCTTCTTCTTTGCGGCGCAGGGATTGCAGCCCTTCTTCGCGGCGCAGGGGTTCTTCGCGGCGCACGGGTTACAGGCCTTCTTCGCGGCGCAGGGATTGCAGCCCTTCTTGGCGGCACAGGGATGGC
>JBLHKG010000255.1:0-4603 GCA_047619835.1 Alphaproteobacteria bacterium | reverse complement strand
CTGTTCCTTGCCAAGCTCGGTCCTGCCCAGCTTGATCAGGATGACCGGTTTCTGCGCCTCGAACGCCCGCCGCGCCGCCTCCATGAAGGCCAGTGGCCGACGGATGCTTTCCAGCATTGCGACGATGATCTCGGTATCGGGATCATCGACCAGAAAATTCATATAGTCGGCACAGTCGAGACCGAATTCATTGCCACAACTGACCGCATAGGAGAAACCGAGACCGCGCTGGGCCGCCTGGGCGAACCAATAGCCGAGCGTTCCGCCGGAATGGAAAATGCCGCCGACCGGGCCCTTCGGCAAATTGCGCAGCCGGGTCGTCGGATATTGCAGCAGGCCGCGCGGCAGCGAGAATGTCCCCATGCAGTTGGGACCGCAGACCGAAATACCGGACTCGTCGATCATTGCCTTCAGAGCTGCGCCCCGGTCGGCGCCGAGTTTCTTTCGCCCCTCGCCAAACCCGTTTGAAAAAATTGTGGCGGATTTTAGGCCGTTATCGATACCGTTGCGGATGATGTCATTGACGAACCGGCCGGGCACAACGACGGCGGCCTGATCGACCGCCTCCGGCAGGGCGGCAAAATCGGGGTAGACCTTCTGGCCCCACAGCTCGTCGCGATTGGGATTGATCAGATAGACCCGGAGCGGGAAGCCCGCGTCCTTGATATTGTGAAACAGCACCTTGGACCAGCCTTCGCCGCCGGTTTCGGACGCGCCGACAATCGCCATGGATTCCGGCTTGAGGAGGGGATCGACGATACGGAACATCGACATTCTACAAATCTTTCCTTGGATTGAACTCGGTAAATTATTCAGAAAACCTGGGTGGTGATTTACCCTCGGGCACGCCATCGGGGCGCGGCATGCCCTCGGGCGCATGACAGCCGTCGCGATAGCGTCCGATGCCCTGCCCGGTGCCAACAATTACACCGTTCTGATCAACCGCTTCCGCGACCGACATAAACATCGTCCGCCCGCCGCCGGTCTTGCGCGCGGTGATTGTCACCCGGCTGCCGAGGCGGACCGCGGCGACGAAATTCACCGTCAGCGTCACCGTCGAGCCGGAACGGAAATTTCCCGGCACCGTGCAGTAGATCGCCGCGTGAGCAATTGCCGTATCGATGGCGGTCGAAAGACACCCGCCATGCAGAACGCCATTGCCATTGATCACATGATCGGCGACATCCAGCTCGATCACGCAGCGGTCAAGCTCCCATTCGACCAGACGAATGCCGATATCGTCGGAAAACTTGGCGAAGCTTTTGAGCGATGGCCGCGCGGGCGGCAATTCCGCGAGTGCGGTTGATGACATTCTGACCTCCTATTCGCCGTACTGACGCAGGACCTGCCGCGACAGGGCCATTTTAAGAATCTCGGTGGGTCCCTCGGTGATGATAAAGCTGCGCTGGTCGCGGAAGAAGCGCTCGATCGGTAAATCGGTCGTCAGCCCCATCCCGCCATGGATCTGCATACAGCGGTCAGCGGCGGCGAAGCCTTTCTCGTCACCGAAATATTTGCACATAAAGCTCTGATTGCGAACGTCCTCGCCCTGATCTACCCGCCAGGAGGCGTCGTATACCATGAGGCGGAGCTGATGCATGTTCTGATACATATCGACCAGCATGTTCTGCACCGTCTGCCGCGTCGCCAGCTTGGCGCCGAAGGTCGAGCGCTGGTTGGCGTAGCTCGCCGCCAGTTCCAGACACCGTTCGATGACACCGACCCCGCGCGCACCATGCCGCAACCGGCCTTCAGTCAGCCAGCTTTGCGCCGCCTTCATGCCGTCGCCTTCTTCGCCAACACGGTTCTCTACCGGCACGCGCACATTCTCGAACAGAATTTCCCACGGTCGGTCGCCGACCATCAATTCCTGCTGGCGCAGCAGCGTGACGCCTTCGGTGCCCTTATCGACGAGGAACACCGTCAAGCCGCCGCGCGATCCCTTTTCGCGGTCGGTGGCGGCGACCACCTGCATGAAATCGGCCTCACCCGCGCCGGTGATGAATCTTTTATGCCCGTTGATGACATAGTGATCGCCGTCGAGCACGGCCGTCGTGCGCATTCCACCTGGATCGCCGCCCGCCTCGGGCTCGGTCTGGGCAAAGCAGTTGGTCATTTCTCCCTTTATCGTCGGGAACAGGTAACGTTCCTTTTGCTCGTCGTTGAGATAGTAAAGGATCGGGCTGACCCGCGGTCCGAACAGAGATGCGCCGCGCGACGGCATAGCAATGGTGCGCGACAGCTCCTCCCACATTACCGCTTTGGCCAGCGCACCAAGCCCGAGACCACCGAATTTCTCCGGCACATCGAACATCCAGAGGCCGAGCCCCTTTGCCTTTTCCTCGAGCATCGCCTGCATGCCCGGCTTCATTTCATTGCCGTCCATGGTCTCGCGCTCAATCGGAATCAGCTCGGTATCGACGAACCGGCGCAGATTGTCCTTGAGCATCTGCAGTTCTTCAGGGAGGTTGAAATCCACCTTCTTCTCCTTTTTTCTTCAGTCGCCGATTTTGATGACGACGCGTCCGCGTGTCTCACCCTTGAGGATCTTGGGGCCAAGTTCAGGCAAATCCTCGAGTGTCGCAATCTCACACACCGCCTCAAGCGCTGCCTTCGGCATATCGGTCGCGAGCCGGTTCCACGCGGCGCGCCGCCGGTCCACCGGGCACAGGACGGAATCGATACCGAGCAGCTTGACGCCGCGCAGCAGGAACGGAATGACCGTGCTTTCGAGCTGCGCCCCACCGGCCAGTCCACAGGCGGCGACCGCACCGTGATATTTCATCTGCGGCAACATCGCGGACAGCGCCTTGCCGCCAACCGCATCGACCGCCCCGGCCCACCGTTCGGCAAGCAGCGGGCGGGCAGGCGCCTCATCCAGCTCGGAGCGCGGAATGATTTCCGCCGCGCCGAGCGCTTTCAGCCCGTCGGCCAGCTCCACGCGGCCCGTTGAGGCATGGACCTCGTAACCAAGCTTCGCCAGCACGGCGACGGCAACGCCGCCGACCCCGCCATTGGCGCCGGTCACCAGCACCGGGCCAGTCTCGGGTGTTATGCCGTGATCTTCGAGTTCCATGACGGCCAGCATCGCGGTAAATCCGGCTGTCCCCAGCGTCATCGCGTCTTTTTCCGACAACCCGTCCGGCAAGGGCACCAGCCAGTCGGATTTGACCCGCGCGCGTTCGGCGTAGCCGCCCCACCGCGCTTCGCCAACCCGCCAGCCGGTCAGCACCACCTTGTCGCCGGGGGTGTAATCGGACGAGTCGGAGGTTACTACGGTGCCGGCGAAATCGATGCCCGGCACATGCGGATAAGTCCGTACCAGACGACCGATGCCACCCAGAACCATGCCGTCCTTGTAGTTCAGCGTGGAGTAGGACACCGCGACAGTGACGTCGCCCTCGGGAAGACGGTCATCCTCGAGAGTCTGAATCGAGGCCGTAACGCCCTTCTCCGCCTCTTCAAGCACGAGTGCCCGGAAACTTCCCGCCATTCTGCGTCTCCCCAACTGATTTTCGGCTGATGCCGGTTTTGTTCCGTTTTATCCCCCCCTGCCTGCCGTTGACAAGGGCGGGACCGGCTCCGATCATCGGGCGGTGCCATTCTATTAAGATCAAAAAAAGATCTGGCAAGATCAAGAATCATCTGGGAGTACGACCAATGGAATATCCGCTGTCCGAAGAACATCTGATATTTCGCGAAACCATGCAGCGTTTCGTGAATGAAGAAATGATTCCTTATGAGATGGAGACCTGCGAAGACGGCGAGCTAAAACCGGAATGGCGCGACAAATTCCACGCCCGCGCCAAGCAACTCGGTATCTGGAAGATGGAAGTGCCGGAGGAATATGGCGGGGTCGGTGCCGATCTGGTGTCTCTGGTGATCGTGTGGGAACAGCTCGGGCGGACCATCGCGGTGCCGACCCGCGGACTCGGCGGCATCATGGGACCGCAAGTCCGCGCGCCCTTGTACGAGCTCTCGGACGAAATGAAGGAGAGATATCTTCACCCGGTGCTCAACGGCGAAAAGACCGCCTGTTTCGCGCAGACCGAACCCGACGCGGGCGGCGATCCCGGCGGGATGCGGACCACCGCCGTGCTCAAGGGCGACAAATATATCGTCAACGGCACCAAGCGCTTCATCACCGATGCCGATAATTCGGATTTCTGCCAGCTACTGGCGGCGACCGACCGCGAGAAAGGATCGCGCGGCGGTATTTCCATGTTCCTGGTCGATATGGACACACCCGGCGTCAAGATCACCGCCAAATTCGAGACCATGATGGGCGACTCGCCCTGTGAGATTCATTTCGACAATGTCGAGATCCCGGTCGACCAGCGCATCGGCGAGGAAGGCCAGGGGTTTGCGCTGGGCCAGCGCTTTCTCGCCCATGGCAGACTCAAACATGGCGCGCGCGGCGTCGGCACCAGCCAGCGCTGTCTCGATATGATGTGCGAATACGCCCAGCAGCGCGAAACATTCGGCCAGAAGCTCGCCGCCCGGCAGGCGGTGCAATGGATGATCACCGACACCTATGTCGAGCTGCAGGCAGCGCGGCTGATGGTCTACAACTCGGCTGAACGGGCGGCAACCGGAGAGCTCG
>JBLHKG010000254.1:0-4616 GCA_047619835.1 Alphaproteobacteria bacterium | reverse complement strand
GCCACAGCAAAACGCCGATATTGTTCTTGTCGAGCACCATGCCGCGATAGATGCCGATATTATGGACTTCGGAGTCTGGATCTCGCGTGACGCAACCGGCATAGGTATTGATGTAGCGCCCGCCATCACCGCGGTTCCATTGGGGCACCGGAAACTTATACAGATCGATATCGTCGCCCTTGAGGATGTTCTGCTTGACCGAACCGGTGGCGACATTCACCGGCGCGATGCGCTCGGCGAAGATATATCGGCAGATCTTGACCAGATCCTCCACAGGCGTGTCGCGCGGCAGGCCGAACATCATGGCGAGGCGCGAATAGCTGCCCTGGCCGCCGGTAAACACCTGGCTGGAAACCGAGTCCGGAAGGTTATAATCCTTGATGTTATTGAACAGGAATGCCGGACCCTGACCGGTTCCCTGACCCATGCGAACGATGGTGCCGAGTTCTACGTCCCAATCGACTTCGGAATTGACCTCCAGAAGCTCATTTTCAGCCCGAAGGGCATCGATCCAGCCCCTTAAATCACCAAACGCCGTTGGTGTACGATCTATGTGATCAACCACTTGATTTTCCGCCAGTTTTTACCAGACCCTGTCTTAGGACAAAGCATGAGATTCGTCTAGCCCATATCAGATGAGAAAACCGGGAAGCGAGGCACGTGAGAAAAATTTCCGTATTTTCGGCATTATCAAGCCGTTGACCTTCCCGAATTTGGCTTTTACCGTTTGGCGCGAAATACTAAAGACCAAGAGAGAGTGCAATGCCCAAGTTTCTTACTCAGGAACAGATTGATCGCTATCGCGGAGATGGCTTTGCGGGTCCGGTCAATCTGCTGTCGGCGGACGAAGCCCTGACGCTCCGCAACCAGATCGAGGCGGTCGAGGCGGAGATGGGCGATCAGATCCAGTCGCGCTGCAAGATCAAGGCGCATCTGCCGTTTCCGTTCCTGTGCGAGCTGATTTCGCATCCCAAGCTGCTTGACGCGGTCGAGGACATTATCGGTCCCAATATCCTGTGCTGGGGATCGAGCTTCTTCCAGAAAGAGGCGCATGATCCGGGGTTCGTGTCGTGGCATCAGGATTCGACCTATTACGGGCTGGAGCCGCCTGACACGCTGACCGCCTGGATCGCCATTTCCGAAGCGTCGCTGGAAGCCGGCTGTATGAAATTCATACCCGGCAGTCATAACAAAGGCCTCTATGATTACGCGGAGCTCAAGGCCGACGACAATCTTCTGTCGCGGGGACAGACGATTCTGGGCATCGAAGACGAAAAAGCCGTGCCGGTGCCGCTCAAGGCCGGACAGTTTTCGTTTCACAAGGAAGATACGGTGCACGCCTCCGAACCCAACCGGACGGGCGACCGCCGGATCGGACTGTCCATTCACTACGTCGCGCCGAACGTCCGAGAGACCAAGTTTCCCGGTGCCTCCGCCAGATTGCTGCGCGGGCGCGATACCGAAGGCCATTGGGGCGAGGATCGATGGCCTCAAAAAGACTGGGATCCGATCTGCCTCGAAGAGCTGGACCGGATCTGGGCGATGTATCAGACGCCGCCCGAGGTCAGGGAAGACGTCGCCTGATTCGACTCGTCTCGAGTTTTTTACCAATTTATTGACGTGCCCTGTTTCGACCGGTCGCCTGAATTACCCGGAAAAACAGACTCTTATCGTTGACCGGGTGACTTGGCGGTGTACAGTCCGCTCAGTTAAACCAAATACACATTTCAGGGAGCATTTAAATTATGAAAATTGCATCGATTGCCCTCGCGACCATCGTCGCGACGGGGCTGTCCCTGCCGGCCTTTGCGCAGAAGGTTTACTCCATCGGCACCAACAAGCAGGGCTCGCTGGCCTATAGCTCGGGAGCGGCGATTTCGAAGCTGATGAACGTCAAGGGCGGGATCCAGATGCGAGTGCGTCCTGGCGGCGGCTCGTTCTCCATCGTGCCGCAGATGAATTCCGGTCAGATCGATTTCGGCATCAATAATGCAGCTGAATCGCGTTTCGCCTTCACCGGCACCGGTACCTTCAAGAAGAAGGGCCCGCAGCCGAACTTCCGCATGGTTGGCGTGATGTTCCCGCTGAAATCGACGCTGGCAGTGCCCGCCGATTCCAAGATCAAGACGATCTGCGACGCCAAGGGCGCACGGATGGGCTATAAATTCACCGCGCAGACCATCCTGCAGCTGACCCAGTCGGCGCTGCTGGCCACATGTGGCCTCAAACAGGAAGACATGGTCAACACGCCCTATTCGCGCTACGTGCCGTCGGGTGACGATATGGCGCGCGGCAAGCAGGATATTGCCATCATCCCGCCGGGAACGGCCGCTTCCAAGAAACAGCACGCTGTGCTGCGCTCGCGCGGTGGGCTGCGCTTCCTGTCGATCATCGACACGCCCAAGGCGGTCAAGATGATGCAGGAATGGTATCCCGAGACCTACATCACGACCATCAAGCCGTCCAAGCGGACGCCCGGTGTGGTTGGCCCGACCAAGGTCATGAGCTATCCGTTCTTCCTGACCGTGGGCGCGCATGTGCCGGACGAGGTGGTTTACAAGATCGTCAAGACGATGGCCGCCAACAAGAAGAGCCTGGCCAAGTCGCACGGCGCTTTCAACGGATTTAATCCCAAGAAGATGAAGTACAAGAATACCAACGTGCCGTTTCATCCCGGCGCGCTGAAAGCCTACAAGGAAATGATGTAAGGCTTTCACCCGAACAGACGCGGTGCCGGTTTTCCGGCACCGCGGCGGGCGACCATCATGACAGATACTGAAAGCACTGCGACACTCCCCCCGGAGGGTGTGTTCGTTGATCGCCTGAGCCGTGTCGCCGGGGGCATCATGGTGACGCTCGGCGTGCTGTGGGCGATTGAGGCCCATCGCTGGCTCGACCTGACCTTCTTCGGTCAGCAGCTGCTGGCGGCGTCCTGGGCGCTTTCCTTCTTTATCGTTTTTCTCCGCTACCGCGTGCAGCACGGGCATAAGGCTCCGCCGCCGCTCTATGACTGGGCTGCGGCGATCATCGGCTTCCTGACCATGATGTGGGTCATGTTCAACTATGAACGCCTGTCGGAAGAATATGGCGACCGCACTTTTGAGGCGCTGATCATCGGCTGTATCACGGTCGTGCTGTCGATGGAGGCGGTCCGCCGTACGGCAGGTCATGCGTTCTTCGGCGTCGTGGTCTTTTTCATGGTCTATGCCCTGTTTGCCGATCAGGTCAGCGGCGATCTCAAGGGGCTGACGGTTTACTGGGATTCCCTGGCCACCGATCTGGCGCTCGATTCAGGAGCGGCGCTCGGCCTGCCGCTTAAAATCTCGGTCGAAGTCGTTCTGATTTTTATCTTCTTCGGCCAGCTGTTGGTCTCCTCGGGCGGTGGCCGCTTCTTCATCGATCTCGCCATGGCGATGGTCGGGCACAAGCGCGGTGGCGCGGCCAAGATTTCGGTGGTTGCCAGCGCGTTCTTCGGCTCGATCTCCGGCAGCGCGATTTCCAATGTCGCCTCGACCGGCGTGATTACCATTCCGCTGATGCGCCATGCGGGCTATTCGGGGATTAACGCTGGCGCGATTGAATCGGTGGCTTCGACAGGTGGCCAGTTTATGCCGCCGATCATGGGGGCTGCGGCCTTCCTGATGTCGGAAATTCTCGAGATACCCTATACCGATATCGTCGTAGCGGCGCTGGTGCCGGCAATGCTCTACTATTTCGCGGTCTTCATCATGGTCGATCGCGTCGCCGCAAAGGACAAGGTCGGCCAGGTCGATGAAGACCTGCCGAAGATGGGCAGTGTCCTGCTTCAGGGGGGGCATTTCCTGCTGCCCTTCGTCATGCTGATTTACGCGCTGTTCTGGCTGTGGGCCGAACCGCAGCGGGCAGCAATGTATGCCGCCGCGATTGTCGTGCTGCTTGGGTTCGTGCGGTCCTATAAGGGCCAACGCATGTCGCTTGCCAAGCTGATCGGCTCGTTCGGCGGGGCCGGGCTGGTGATGGTTGAACTGGTCTTTGTCGTGATCGGCGCTGGCTGGGTGATGTTTATTCTCAACTCAACCGGTCTGGGCGAGGGCTTTACCCTGTTCCTGCTCAAACAGGCGGGTGACAGCCTGTTCCTGCTGCTGCTGATTGCTGCCTTTGCCTCGATCATTCTCGGGATGGGGATGCCGACCTCGGCGGTCTACTTGCTGCTGGCGGCAATGATTGCCCCGGCGATTGCCGAAGCAGGCGTTTCGCCGATCTCCGCCCATATGTTCATCCTCTATTTCGGCATGATGTCGATGATCACCCCACCGGTGGCGCTATGCGCCTTTACCGCGGCGTCGCTGACGCGCGAGGACCCGATGCGCACGGCGATGCGGTCGATGATGTTCGCCTGGGTGGCCTATATCATTCCGTTCCTGTTCGCCTATTCGCCGACCCTGCTGCTGCAGGGCGAATGGCAGACGACGATGATCGACGTCGCGACCGCCTGTGTCGGGGTGTATTTCATCTCAACCGCCTTTGTCGGCTACGCGACTAAAGAAATGAATCCGGCAATGCGTGTGCTGCTGGCCGTGCTCGGCCTTGGCGCCATGCTGCCCGCCACGCTGGCCAGCTGGGTGGTGTTCGCCAAT
>JBLHKG010000253.1:0-4618 GCA_047619835.1 Alphaproteobacteria bacterium | reverse complement strand
CAGAATGGCGGCGCCGCGTTCATCATAATCTATCTCGCCATTATTTTTACCGTCGGCTTCAGCGTCCTGCTGGCTGAACAGTCAATCGGCCGCGCGGCGCAGCGTAGCCCGGCGGCGGCTTTTCGGGTTCTCAAAGGCGGGTTATGGCCCGTCGTCGGCTATATCGGCGTTTTGACAGCATTTCTGATCCTGCCGTTCTACAGCGTCATCGGTGGATGGACGATTGCCTATATCTGGAAAACCATCGCAGGCGCCTCGATGAACGGCGCGGCGTTTGGCGGCTTTATTGCCAGTGGCGGCATCACCATTGCCTTTCATGCGCTGTTCATGGCGGTGACCGTTCTGATCGTGCTCGGCGGCGTGCCGGGCGGCATTGAGCGCTACTGCCGCATCCTGATGCCGACCCTGCTGATCATCCTGATCATTCTGGTCATCCGCTCGGTTACGCTGCCGGGGGCCGAGAAAGGCATCGCGTTCTTCATGGCGCCGGACTTTTCCAGGATCACCCTCCAGTCTGTCCATGCCGCCCTTTCCCAGGCGTTCTTTTCGATCAGCGTCGGGATGGGGGTGATGATCACCTATGGCTCCTATATCGGGAAGACCGACAAATTGCCCGGCGATGCCGCCTGGATCGTCGGTATTGATGCCGGCGTCGCACTGCTGGCGGGCCTGGCAATCCTGCCGGCCGTATTCGCGTTTGGCATGGACCCGGCGCAGGGCCCCGGCCTGATTTTTGTCACCCTGCCCGCCGTCTTCGCTCAGATGCCCGGGGGATATCTGTTTGGCACAATGTTTTTTGTCATGTTATCGGTTGCCGCGCTCACCTCTGCAATGTCGCTGCTCGAGGTCGTTGTCGCTCACATAACCGATGAATTTAACATTGGCCGGAAACCAATAGTGCTGACGATTGGCGGCATCATGTTTCTGCTTGGCATCCCGGCCGCGCTATCCTTCGGCGCTTGGCAGGACGTCAAATTCTTCGGCAAGACAATCTTTGACCTGATGGATTTCGTCGCCACAGGAATCCTGCTGCCGGTCGGCGCTATCGGGATATCGCTGTTTGTTGGATGGGCGTTCTGGCCAAAAGCCGGCGAGGAACTCGGCGGCGAACATGGTTCAGCGCCCGTTTGGGCGCCTCTCTGGCGCTGGATGTGCGGCGTCGTGGCGCCGCTGCTCATCCTGTGGATTCTTATTGGTGGGCTTTAAGCCTTATAATTCGCGGTCATAAACAAAGACGCCCCGAAGGTACTCCCCGGGGCGTCGATCATTTATGAATTTACCGGCCGGATCATTCCATCATTTTCCAGTTTCCATCCGGCTGGCGACACATCGTGCCATAGACCGGAACTTCCCTTCCGCCAATCATTGCGGTGGAATTGAATTCGCGGCAGTAATTGCCATTGACGGTTTGCGCAACGACCGGAGCCGCAACCGGGATATAGACCGGGGGCGGTGGCGGGCTTACGACGTAAATAACCCGAGGGCGTCTGGCGCGCTGCCGCCATTTCGCCCTATGTGGCCTCTTATAAGCCCGATAATGGCCACGATGGGCATTGCCCGACCAGGTTTTGAAGATCGTTTTGTTGCCAAAGCCGTTTCCCAGCCCTTGGGCATGTACCGCATTGGCGAACAACAGCCCTGCCGCAACGGCGGCGACGATCACACTCAAGTCTCTCACAAAGTTTTTCATCGCAGGTCTCCTGGTTTTTGCCCGTCCCTGACAGGCACGAATGGGAAAACACGAACCGGTCGGCTAATTAGTCACTTTCCAGCTACCATCGGGCTGGCGGCAGGCTTTTCCGAAAGCATTTTCAGTTCGGCCGCCAACGGTAACGGTCTGCTGGTATTCCCGGCAATATTGTCCGCTTGACGCCTGATAGGTCCGGGTCGGAGTAACAGTTCCGGAATTTCCCGAATCGGGATTCTTCCAACTCGATGTCGTTCCAGCCACCTGCTTCTCCAGCGCCGTGTGGTGAACCTGGGCGGCATACGCTTTGTCTGCTTTATCCAGCGACTTGCCGACCTCGTTGCCTAAGAACAGGCCAAGGACGGTCCCCACGGCGGTCGCCGCCAGCTTGCCGCTGCCACCGCCAACCTGCGAGCCAAGCAGGCCGCCGGCGACGCCACCGAGAACCGCGCCGCCGGTCTGTTTCTGGCCATACTGGCCGTCCGCACAGGCTGCCAGAGTAAACGCAAGCACTGTCGTGATAATTATGGTTTTGAACGGTTTCATGGTCTGGGGTCCTTTCGAGTATTTCTGAGAGAAAATCGATAAAAATTCTGTTGCTTAGGGATCCTCGGGAGAGGGTCCCTTGATATCGACGAGCTTGCTGGCTCTTCGGATTTCGCCGACAGCGCTATCGAAAAAATTATCGAGGCGCTGTTGCATCACTGGTGAAAGGGTAAGCAGCTTGGAACGCGCATCTTCCGGATTATCGGTTTCGATCAGCGAGCCATGATCAATCGCCGTGTCGAGATATTTGCCCGCGGTGTGAGCACTTTTGATCGCCTTCATAAAACCCAGCGCATCGGTCTTTCGGACCGGGCCGCCATTGCGCCACATGCGGGTGAACAAATCCCAATAGGCGGCGGAATAAAATTCCGTATTGCCCTGAAATATATCGATCCAGCGGAGTCCGATCCGGTCGGTGTAATACAAATACTCCATGTGCTGGTCCCGGTTGTATTGGTGCGGCATGTCTCTTCATCCGTATGGTTGACGATTATGATATGGCTATTGTATGTAAGAATACAAGTAAAAACACATGTAAATATATAATTATTTTTACATGCTTAAAACCAGGTAGTCACATCGGGTAGTCACGAGGGCAAACCTGCCCCAAACCGACCAGAATTGTTAATTAGGGGGAATCAGAGCGCGGAAAGTCGCGCCAGAGCTTCGATTAATTTGCCTTCGGACAACTCAAAATCGGCAAGACGATCGCGATTTTCCTGAACCACTTCAACCGGAGCACGGCTGGTAAACTTCTCGTTGCCCAGCTTCTTCTGGACCGTGGCAATCTCGTTCCTGATCTTGCCAATTTCCCGTTCGAGCCGGTCCTTTTCCTGAGTGATATCAATGACATCACCAACCGGCAGAAAGAAAGTTGCCTCATCCAGCACGATTTGAACGGCGCCTTTCGGTAACTGGCTCTCGACCGAGGCAATCGTGTCAATCCGGGCAAGCCGCTGCACAAGATCGCGATGACGATCCAGCCGGCTTTTCGTGATGTCGCTCTCGCCCTGTACCAGCAATGGTATTTTCGCCGCTACCGGCACATTCATCTCAGATCGTACGGCACGGATTTCGGAAATCAGGCGGATTATCCAGCCCATCTCATCACCGGCATCCTTCATCGCCGGGTCTTGAGGTATTGCCGGCCAGGTAGCGGTTATCAACGGTCCTGCCCTGCCCTCGGCCGGCGCCAGCTTCTCCCAAAGCTCTTCGGTAACAAACGGCGAAATTGGGTGAAGCAAGAGCAGGATCTGCTCCAGTGCCCAGGCTGTCGCGGCCCGCGTTTCCGCAATAGCTGTGGCGTCATCGCCCGCCAGAATGGGCTTGGTGAATTCCAGGTACCAGTCGCAATAGCTGTGCCATGCGAATTGATAGATAGCATTGGCCGCATCGTTGAATCGATAATCATCGAGCGCGGACGAAATTTTGGCTTCGGCTTCAGCGGCGGCGCCGACAATCCACTGGTTTACTGTGACCTTGCAGGAAGACGGATCGAAAGACGGGTCGGGCCGGCACTCGTTCATCTCCGCATAGCGAGCCGCATTCCAGATTTTGGTGATGAAATTGCGATAGCCCTCGATCCGCCCCGTCGACAGCTTGATATCGCGGCCCTGAGCGGCCATCGCCGTCAGCGTAAAGCGCAGTGAATCGGCGCTGTACTGATCTATCAGATCGAGTGGGTCGAGAACATTGCCCTTGCTCTTGGACATCTTCTGGCCCTGCTCGTCCCGCACCAGCGCATGGATATAGACCGTATGAAACGGAACCTCGTCCATGAAGTGCAGCCCCATCATCATCATCCGGGCGACCCAGAAGAAGATGATATCGAAGCCGGTGACGAGCACATCGGTCTGATAGTAGCGGGCGACTTCCGGCGTTTTATCCGGCCAGCCGAGCGTTGAGAACGGCCAAAGCGCGGAAGAAAACCAGGTATCGAGCACATCCGGGTCCCGCTGAAGCACGGTATCCACGCCATAATGCGCCGTGGCGGCGCTGAGCGCCTCTTCCTCGGTCTCGGCAACGAAAATCTTGCCATCCGGTCCATACCAGGCCGGCACCTGATGGCCCCACCAGATCTGGCGCGAGATACACCAGGGCTGGATATTGCGCATCCATTCGAAATAAGTGCTTTCCCAATGGCGCGGCACGAACTTGGTCGTGCCCTCTTCGACCGCACGAATTGCGGGTATCGCCAGGGTCTTCGCATCGACGAACCACTGGTCGGTCAGACGCGGCTCGATCACCACGCCGGAACGGTCGCCATATGGGACCGTCATCGGGTTATCTTCGATTTTTTCCAGCAGACCGAGCGCGTCCATCGCCGCAACGACCTTGTCGCGGGCCACGAACCGGTCGAGGCCGCGATATTCAGGAATATCGCGG
>JBLHKG010000252.1:0-4619 GCA_047619835.1 Alphaproteobacteria bacterium | reverse complement strand
ACCGGACGCATGCGCTATACGGCGTTGACCAATGATGAAGGCGGTATCCTTGACGATCTGATGGTCACCAATGTTGGTGATTATTTGTTTCTCGTGGTCAACGCCGCGCGGCGGGATGTTGATATCCCTCATCTGCGCGAGTATCTGCCAGGCGATCTGATCGAGGAGCTCAACCGGGCGCTTATCGCCCTCCAGGGACCCGCTGCGGCGTCGGTGCTCGATCATATCGCGCCGGGCGCTGCGTCGCTCGCCTTCATGCAGGCCGCCCCTTTTGTCGTCGATGGGGTGCGGCTCGCCATTCTCAGAAGCGGCTATACCGGCGAAGACGGATTCGAAATCACGATTCCTGCAGCCGATGCAGAACGGATTGCGCGATTGCTGCTCGATGATCCCCTGGTTGAGCCTGCTGGGCTGGGCGCGCGGGATTCTCTTCGGCTTGAGGCCGGGCTGTGTCTTTACGGTAACGATATCGATGAAAAAACGACCCTTATTGAGGCAGGGCTCGGCTGGGTGATCGCAAAGCGGCGCCGGTCGGAAGGCGGCTTTCCCGGGGCGGATCTGGTTCTACGGCAGATTGAGGAGGGGGTTTCGCGCCGCCGCGTCGGCATTCTCCTGGACGGTCGCGCACCGGCGCGGGCTCATGCTGAAATTCGCGATGCCGCTGGCGCCGCGATTGGTGAGGTGACCAGCGGCGGCTTCGGCCCAACCGTCGGTCGCGCAATCGCCATGGGCTATGTTTCGAGCGGCTGTGCAACCGCCGGGACAATGGTATCGTTGGTCGTGCGCGACAAGCCAATTACCGGCCGGATCGTCGATCTGCCGTTTGTACCGCACCGTTATTACAGGAACTAAGGAACCCCAATGAGTGAGCTTCGTTTTTCCAGGGACCATGAATGGATCCGCGTCGACGGCGATGTCGGGACGATCGGAATCAGCGATTTTGCCCAACAGCAGCTGGGCGATGTGGTCTTCGTTGAACTACCTGACATCGGTAAGATATTAGCCCGCAAGGACGAAGTCGCCGTGGTCGAATCGGTCAAGGCGGCAAGCGAAGTCTATACGCCGGTCACCGGTGAAATCGTCGAGATCAATCGCGCACTCAATGACGACCCGGCACTCGTGAACAGCGCGCCGACCGGTGACGGCTGGTTCCTCAAAATTCGTATAGCGGATGCATCCGAACTCGATGATCTGATGGATGAGCTAACCTACACCGCCTATGTCGCCGAGCAGGGATGATGCGCTATCTCGGTCTGACGGATGATGACCGATCCGCGATGCTGGCTGATATCGGCGTCGATTCGATCGACGACCTCTATTGCGATGTGCCGAAATCGGCCCAACTTGACGGGCTGATCGACCTGCCCCTGCATCAGGGCGAAATCGAGGTCGAGCGAGCGCTGACGGGGCTGGCTGCAAAAAACAGACCCGCTGGCGGCGGTGCGTGTTTTCTCGGCGGTGGCGCCTATCGGCACCATGTTCCGGCGTCTGTCGATTATATCATCCAGCGTGGCGAGTTCCTGACTTCCTATACGCCGTATCAGCCGGAGATTTCGCAGGGGACCCTGCAATATCTGTACGAGTTTCAGACGCAGGTGGCGATGATTTCCGGCATGGAGATCGCCAGCGCCTCGCATTATGACGGGGCGACAGCCTGCGCCGAAGCCGTTTTGATGGCGCGGCGGCTGACCCGGCGGCGCGGTGCGGTTCTTTCGGGTGGGCTGCACCCTCACTATCGGGGGGCAACCGAAACCTATCTGCGCTTTCTCGATTCCTCGGTGACGGCTCTGCCGCCCGATGTGGACGGCGCCGAGGATGTGCTTTCGATGATGGACGAGGACACCGCCTGCGTCGTCGTCCAGAACCCCGATGTTTTTGGCCGGGTCCGCGATTTGTCGCCGATTGCCGAGGCCTGCCATGTGGGGGGGGCGCTGTTGGTTGTCGTGGTGACCGAGCCGGTGTCTCTGGGGCTGGTCCGCTCGCCCGGTGAAATGGGGGCCGATATTGTCGCCGCCGAGGGGCAGGGGCTGGGCAACTCTCTGAGTTTTGGCGGACCCTATCTTGGTTTGCTGGCGGCTCGCGAGAAGTTCTTGCGTCAGATGCCCGGTCGCCTCGCGGGCGAGGCATTCGATGCGGACGGCAAGCGCGGCTGGGTTTTGACCTTGTCGGCGCGTGAGCAGCATATCAGGCGGGAAAAGGCGACCAGCAATATCTGCACGAATTCGGGGCTTTGTGCGCTGGCCTTCACCGCTCATCTGGCATTGCTGGGCGAAGACGGGTTTCGGAAACTCGCCGCACTGAACCACGCGAAGGCATCAATTGTTGCTGACCGCCTTGCTGCGCTGGATGGCGTGACGCTGAAAACCGACCGCTTTTTTAACGAGTTTACCGTTTCTCTGGATCGGCCCGCGGCACCCGTCATCGACGCGCTGGTCGACCGCAACCTGTTTGCCGGCGTGCCGGTTAGCCGCCTGTTTCCGGACGTCGCGGCCCTCGACGACCATCTGATCGTCGCGGTGACCGAACTCGTGACCGAGAACGATATCGAGGCGCTGTGTGGCGGCCTTGCCGATGTGCTGGCGGAGAGTGTGCGATGACGCGAAGCCTTACGGGGAATAAGGGCCTCCGCATTGAGGAACCTCTGATCTTTGAACAGGGGGCGGCCGGGCGGTGCGGCGTCGATCTTCCCGATGTACCGGCCCACAAGGACCGCCTTGGCGATATGCGCCGGAATAGCGCAATTGGCCTGCCCGGTTTGTCGGAGCCGCAAATCGTGCGCCATTTCACCCGGCTGAGCCAGAAGAATTACGGAATCGATAGCGGCATCTTTCCGTTGGGCTCCTGTACGATGAAGCACAATCCGCGACTCAACGAAAAGCTCGCGCGATTGGCGGGATTTGCCGGACTTCATCCCTTGCAGCCGATGCCCACAGTGCAAGGGGCGCTCGAGCTGATGGATCTGCTGGCCCACTGGCTCAAAACGCTTACCGGCATGTCGGCGATTGCGTTGCCGCCTGCGGCCGGTGCGCATGGCGAGCTGTGCGGCACGATGGCCATCCGTGCCGCGCTGTCGGCAAGGGGCGATCCGCGCAAGGTCGTCCTGGTGCCGGATTCGGCCCATGGCACGAACCCGGCGACGGCCGCCATGTGCGGGTATTCGGTGGAGGATATTCCGTCGACCGGTCGTGGTCGGGTCGATCTGGCCGCGCTCAAGGCTCGGCTTGGCGATGATGTCGCCGCCTTTATGCTGACCAACCCGTCGACCTGCGGTTTATTCGAAGATGAAATTATCGAGCAGGCGGCAGCGGTGCATGAGGCGGGCGCCTTTTTCTATTGTGATGGCGCGAATTTCAACGCGATCGCTGGGCGTGTGCGACCGGGTGATCTCGGAATCGATTGCATGCATCTCAATCTGCACAAGACGTTTTCGACCCCGCATGGCGGCGGTGGTCCGGGCAGCGGGCCGGTCGTTCTGTCGGACGCGCTGGCGCCCTTTGCGCCGATCCCCTGGTTGGTGCACGGCGCCGACGGTTTCGTTCTGAAAGAGACCGCGGCAGGTGATGCCAGCAAATCTATTGGACGCCTAAAGTCGTTTCACGGCCAGTTCGGCATGTTTGTTCGCGCGCTGGCTTATCTGATGAGTCATGGTGCCGATGGATTGCGCCAGGCTTCCGAGGATTCTGTGCTGGCGGCCAACTATGTCCTGGAAAATCTCAAGGATGTGCTGTCGGCTCCCTTTGAGGGGCCGTGCATGCATGAAGTCCTGTTCGACGACGGCTATCTTGATGACACCGGCGTGACGACCCTCGATATTGCCAAGGCGATGATTGACGAAGGGATTCACCCC
Source organism: Alphaproteobacteria bacterium (assembly GCA_047619835.1). Lineage (GTDB taxonomy): Bacteria > Pseudomonadota > Alphaproteobacteria > MPNO01 > UBA2964 > JAYOEY01. The sequence continues at coordinate 772 of JBLHKG010000252.1, read as the reverse complement.
ATGACCATGTATTTTCCGCTGGTCGTCCATGGAGCAATATTGATCGAGCCCACCGAATCCGAGACGAAGGAAAGTCTCGATCAACTCGTCCTGGTCTTGCGTGGTCTCGCGGAACAGGCGAAGGCGGGCGCTGCCGCGCAGCTCAAGGAAGCTCCGGTCGAGGCGCCCCGCCGGCGTTTCGATGAGACCGCTGCTGCGCGTCATCCGGTGTTGCGCTGGCACCCGCATGAGGATCAGGCCGAGTCCGGGGCGTGAGCGAACAGACAGGTCCTCCCGCCCGGTCTACCTGCCGTCGGGAGCGCTGGCTGGGGCCGGTTTTAATAGTAGTGCTGGCTTTTGTGTGGGGGCTTAACTGGCCGGCGATCCGGGTTGCGGTCATGGAAGTCGATCCCTGGTCGTTCCGCGCGATCTGTATGGTAACCGGTAGTTTTTTTCTGTTTGGGATTACGCTTGCCCAGCGGGCGCCTTTACGGGTGCCCCGGGCAGACATAGGGCCGTTGATCCTCCTTGGACTGCTGAATGTTGCCGCCTATCAACTTCTCAGCGCCTTCGGGCTCACCATGGTTGAAGCTGGGCGCGGCGTGATTCTTGCGTTCACCTTTCCGCTTTGGGCTGTGCTTTTAGGAGCAATCGTTCTGCGTGAGAAGTTGACTGCAGGCCGGCTTGCCGCCCTGGCGCTTGGTCTTGTTGCGATGGGGATCCTGATGGGCGCTGATTTACTCGCCCTTGGCCGTACCCAGCTCGGTGGATTGATGCTGATCGCCTCGGCGGT
>JBLHKG010000251.1:0-4622 GCA_047619835.1 Alphaproteobacteria bacterium | reverse complement strand
AAATAGGCATCATGCCAGGCCGACTGGTCGATGGTCTCGCGGACATGGGCGTTGAAATCGCAATAGGGGCAGCGTGACAGGCAGAACGGCCAGTGGACATAGACCGCAAGTTCTTCTGCAGGGGTAGCGTCAGCTTCCATCAAAACAGGCAGAGGTAAGCTTTGCGAACGCATCGGCGCGGTGGCTGATGGCGTGCTTGGCATCCGGTTCGATCTCGCCAAAACTGAGTGCGCCGCCGGTCGGCACAAATAGCGGATCGTAACCGAAGCCCTTGTTGCCGCGTGCCGGCCAGATCAGTTCGCCCTCGACGCTGCCCTCGAAGATTTCCATATGGCCGCCTTTTGGGTCGGAATCGGGCCAGCACAGCGCCAGCGCGCAGATAAACGCGGCGCTGCGGTCTTTTTTTCCGGCCAGCGCATCCTCTACCTTCCGCATGGCCAGGTCGAAATCCTTGCCCGGCCCGGCCCAGCGCGCCGAATAGATGCCGGGGTCGCCGCCCAGCGCGGTTACGACAAGTCCGGAATCATCGGCCAACGCCGGCAGATTGGCTGCCTCCGCCGCTGCTTTGGCCTTGAGGGCGGCGTTTTCTGCAAAGGTTGCCCCGGTTTCTTCCGGCTCATCCAGACCCAGCGCGCCGGCTGAGATCACCTCGATCGCATAGGGCGCGAGCAATTCGCCGATCTCCCGCACCTTGCCCTCATTGTGGCTGGCGATGACGAGACGGGGCTCGGTAAAGCGACGATGGGCCATAACTTTATGTTGGTTTATGTCTGGAATTTGCCCGGTCAGCCTTTGATGGCGTTCTGCTGCAGGACGGTGAGCTCGGCGCAACCCTGCTCTGCAAGGTCGAGCAGCCCGTCCAGCAGGGCCCGGCTGAAGGGCTCGGTTTCCGCCGTGCCCTGCACCTCGACGATGCCGCGCTTGCCGGTGAGGACAAAATTGGCGTCGGCCTGGGCGTTGGAATCCTCGGGATAGTCAAGATCGAGCACCGGGATGCCTTGATAAATGCCGCAGGAAATCGCCGCGACAGAATCCGTCAGCGGAATCGATTTGAGTTTTTTGTCGTAAACCAGCTTTTGAAAGGCGAGATGCAGCGCCACCCAGCCGCCGGTGATCGAGGCGGTACGGGTGCCGCCATCGGCCTGGATCACATCGCAATCGATGCGGATCTGGCGCTCGCCGAATCCTTTGAGGTCGGTTACCGCGCGCAGCGACCGGCCGACCAGACGCTGGATTTCCTGGGTACGCCCGCTCTGCTTGCCGCGGGCTGCCTCGCGGTCGCTCCGCGTATGGGTCGAGCGGGGCAGCATGCCGTATTCGGCGGTAACCCAGCCGGTGCCGGTTTTCCTCAGGAACGGCGGAACATTGTCCTCGACGGTCGCGGTGCACAGCACGTGGGTGTTGCCGAACCGCGCCATGCACGAGCCTTCCGCGTAAGGGCTGAACCCGGGCTCGAGCGTCACGATGCGCATTTCATTGGCGGCGCGTCCCGATGGCCGTGTGGTCATAGTTTTGTCCTTTTCCGTCGTGTGTACGCATTTATGTGGTAATCGATGCCGGTCCGCGCATTGCCCCAGGGGGGGGGCTCTGGCGGGGATCCAGCGGCGGCAAGCTATCGTTCGCCGCCGCTCCCGTCCAGCGCGCCAATTTGTTGACGTTGAAATAGCGCGTACCTACATTAGCTTTCACATCGGATGAGAACGATGAAACCCGCATCTGAAGGCATCATCAGCGAGCTCAATCAGCGCTCGCGCAGTATTTTCGGCGAAATTGTCTCGTCTTACCTGACGAATGGCGATCCCATCGGCTCGCGCACATTGTCGCGCCGTCTGCTGGAGCCGTTATCACCGGCCTCAATCCGCAACGTGATGGCGGATCTCGAGGAGATGGGGCTGCTCTATTCGCCGCACACTTCCGCCGGACGGCTGCCGACCGATCTTGGCCTGCGTCTGTTCATCGACGGCATCATGGAGGTTGGCGCGCTGAGCGATGATGAGCGCCGCAATATCGAGACCCGATGCAATTCCGTCGGGCGGACGGTCAAGGATACGCTCGAAGAAGCCACCCAGATGTTGTCCGGCCTGTCGCACTGCGCCGGGCTGGTGGTCGCGCCGACCACCGACCGGCCGCTCAAACATATCGAATTCGTCAGCCTCGGCGATGGCCGCGCGCTGGTGGTAACAGTCGCCGATGACGGGTTTGTCGAAAACAGGGTTCTCGACGTGCCGGTCGGCACACCGCCCTCGACGCTGGTACAGGCCGCGAACTACCTCAATGCGCGGCTCGCCGGGCGAACCCTGGAGCAGGCGCGCCGCCATATCGCGCAGGAGATCGCCGAGCATAAGGCGCAGCTCGATGAGCTGACGACCAAGCTGGTCGAGGCCGGGCTTGCGACCTGGTCGGGCGGCGAGGATCAGGGGGCGCTGATCGTCAAGGGCCATGCGCGGCTGCTCGACGATCTCAGCGCCATATCCGATCTGGAGCAGGTGCGCGCGCTGTTCGAGGCACTCGATACCAAGGATGTCATGACGCGGCTGATCGATCTTGCGAAAGAAGCCGATGGGGTGCAGATCTTTATCGGCGCTGAAAACAACCTGTTTAATATGGCCGGTTGTGCGATGATCACGGCGCCCTTTTCCAGCACAGGCGGCGAGATCGTCGGCGCGATTGGCGTGATCGGCCCGGCCCGCATAAATTATGCCCGGATCATCCCGATCGTCGATTACACCGCCAAGATCGTCGAAAAAGTTCTCGGATAATCGTCAGATAATTGTTGGATAACAGGCGGACACGCTGGCGAATTTTACACACCAACCCCTTTTTACACACCAAACCCTAGAGAAACGGACATATGGCGGAAGACAATGAATCGAACGACTCTGAAACACCGGAAGAGGCGCAGGCCCCGGAAACTTTCGAGATGCCAGAGGTAAATGACGGCGAGGCGGATTCGGTGGAGACCGGAACCGCCGCTGCTCAAGGCGATGTGCTGTCGCCCGAGGAACAGATTGCCGATCTCAAGGACAAGCTGCTGCGCGCCCTTGCCGAAAATGAAAACATCATTCGCCGCGCCCGCCGCGAGCGCGAGGATGCCGGCAAATACGCCGCCGCCAATTTCGCCCGCGATATGCTGTCGGTTGGCGACAATCTGCACCGCGCGCTGGCCGCCATACCCGATGCGCTACGCGACGGCGACGCCGAAACCAAGGCCTTTATCGAGGGGGTGGAGATGACCGGGCGGGAGCTGCTGTCGGTGCTGGAACGGCACGGCATCGTCCGTATTTCCCCACTGGGCGAGAAATTCGACCATGACCGCCATGAGGCGCTGTTCGAGGTGCCGACCGCCGATGCCGATCCCGGCATCGTGGTTCAGGTGCTCGAGGACGGCTTTATGGTTCATGACCGCCTGCTGCGCCCGGCCCGGGTCGGCGTTGCCAAGGCGCTTGCCGATCCCGGCGAGACCGAAGGCCACGCAATGGATACGTCGGCTTAAACGGCGCAGCCGCCTGGGGCTTAAATAACGGCGCCGCCGCCTGGGGCTTAAACGGCGCAGCCGCCTGGCCGCGCGTTAAACAGATCGTTGAGGCGCTGTGATCGGGTCCGGCCCGCTTCCACGTTTGTCGGCATGCCGCCCTAAAAATACCCGCCGATCCGCCGCCCGAACAATCGGCGACAGATCGGCGGGCAGGCTCTTCCTCCCCCGTAGATTCAATGCCATGCGTCACGCTTTTTAAATTAAACCGGACAGCAGTGCGCTGCGGCAGACCATCCGGCACATCTTTGCTATTGTGAACGCCGCGCCGTTGGTTATCGACGCTCCGTAAATATTTTGGCAGAGATGAAAGAACCATGCGCATCGCCGTCATCGGCGCCGGTCCGGCGGGCCTTTATTTTTCGTACCTGGTCAAACGCCGCCGGCCGGACATCGACATAAGTGTTTATGAGCAGAACCCGGCCGACGCGACGTTTGGCTTCGGCGTGGTGTTTTCCGACCGGGCGCTCGATTTTCTGCGTGGCGACGATCCCGAGACTTACGACCTCATCACCCCCCGGATGGAAGCCTGGACCGATCTGCAGCTCGACATCGAGGGGACCAAGATCCGGCTCGACGGGATCGGGTTCTCGGCGATAGGGCGGCTCGACCTCCTGCAGATTTTGCAACAGCAGGCGCGGACTGCCGGGGTGGAATTGCTGTTCGAACACCAGATTGATGCGCTGCGCGATCTTGGCGCGTGCGATCTGATTGTGGCGGCGGACGGCGCGGGATCGACGATACGGACCGCGCAGCAGGATGCGTTCGCAACCAGTATCAAAATCCTGTCCAACAAGTTCGTCTGGTATGGCACCGACAAACCGTTCGAGACACTCACCCAGACATTTCGGCGCAATGATGATGGCGTCTTCAACGCCCATCATTATCGCTACACGCCTGACATGAGCACCTTCATTGTCGAAACCGATGCCGCGAGCTGGGATCGGGCCGGCTTTGCCGCGATGGATGAGGATGCGGCTCGAATTTATTGCGAAGCCGTCTTCGCCGACACGCTCGATGGCCACAAGCTGATTTCCAACAAGTCGGTATGGCGCGATTATCTCAAAGTCTCGAATGAACGCTGGTCAGC
>JBLHKG010000250.1:0-4626 GCA_047619835.1 Alphaproteobacteria bacterium | reverse complement strand
GAAACCACCTTTTCCGATGATTTGCGGGACATCGAATCGCTGGAGCATCGTTTATGGCCGCTCTGCGAGAAAGTATCCGCGCGTGCCAAGACCGCCGGTCTCGGCGCCCGGGTGGTAACCCTCAAACTCAAGACAGCCGGCTTTGCAAGCCGCACAAGACGAACAACGCTGCCCGATCCGACACAGCTGGCTGAGGTCCTTTGGCGCACGGGACGGATGCTTCTCGCCCGCGAAGCGCGCGGCACGCCGTTTCGTCTGATTGGCATCGGTTTGAGCGATTTCGTCGATGAAGCCCTGGCTGATCCGCTGGACCTTGCCGACCCCGACGCCGCGCGCCTCAAAATCGTCGAACGGACCGTCGATAGTTTGCGCGCGCGTTTCGGAACGGAGGCGATTGGCAAAGGTCGAAAAATCAGCCGTTAATTCGTCCCTCAATTTGGGGAGGACGAGTCGCCTAGCCAAGCGTTAGTTTGCCCCGTCGGGATATACGAGCGATAGGAGGAACTTCCATGAGTATCAAGATTGGCAGGGCGGCGTTAGCCGGGATCTTGCTCTTGGTCACGCCGCTTTCAGTGGCAAGCGCGCAAGAGAAGGAAAGCAACGACACCTACAGCAAGAATGAAATCCTCACCAAGGCCGAGGGTTTCTTTGGATCGACCACCAAGGGCCTCGCTGAGGGGATTGAAAAGGTGTTTGCCGACCAGGGCCGTCCCAACGGGTTCATTGCCGGCGAAGAGTTCGGCGGCGCCTTCTTTGTCGGAATTCGCTATGGCCGCGGCAAGCTGAACCAGAAAAATCAGGCCGAACGGGATGTATATTGGCAAGGACCCTCGATCGGATTTGATTTTGGGGGCAATGCGTCCAGAGCCTTCACCCTGATCTATAATTTGAAGAAGCCAGGTGATCTTTATCGGCGGTTTCCGGGGGTGGACGGAAGCCTTTACGTCATCGCCGGCATAAGCCTCAGCTATCAGCAGGCCGGGGATGTCACCCTCGCGCCGATCCGAACCGGCCTGGGACTACGCGCCGGCGCTAATATCGGCTACCTGCACTATAACCGGGAACATAGCTGGTTGCCATTCTGACCGAGTAATCGCCGCCGATCAGTTTGGGATTTGCCAGCTTGCGATAGTGCCCGGAACATCCATACTGCAAAGTCGCTCAAGCAAATAATCGGCATTTTCCTCGCCAAGCTGCGTCGATGGATTTTCCATGACCGTCAGGACGCGTTCCAGAATACGGCGGCGGAAACGCTCGCGATCACGTTCACCACCGTCATATTCGATCTCGCTCACCACATCGATGGCCGCGCCAAACAGCGGTGTCATACCAGACGGCAAATTAGCGCGCCCAACAATCGCGGGAAGACCGAGTGATCCGTTGTCATAAATTAGCGACCGCGCGGCGCCGAGTGGCAAGCGGGAGAGGATTGCCAATGAGACTTCGAAGAACTCGATATCCCCCATACAGACGGCGCGTAGAATGATCGACGGAGTCAGGCGACCATTGCTATGGAGTTGCGTGACCAATGTCTGAATATCGACGATTTTCGCATCGTCTCCTAGCAATCCGAGAGTCTCCTGTTCCCTGGTCTGGATAACAAGCAAAGAAATCACGCTCTCCGGCAGTTCGTGACGCGAAGCCAGCTCATCTCGCAATTTCTCCGATACGACACCAACCAGCCGTTCCGCGATCTCAACCGGCAGGGCTTCCCGATGAACCAGCCTGTTATTAATTCGTTCACTGCCGTGAAAGTCAGTAAGCACGCGTGAGAAAGTAGCACCGCTGATTGCGGCCCCCTCATTGCCGATCAGCGTTTCCACAACGTCTTCGTTACCGGTTTCCACCAGCGCCTCGGAGATACGTTCGGATACCGTTTCCCGTTGCGCAATGGCAGTCTGTTTTTGCGTTCCCTGAGTCTGGATAATCTGCTCCAGATCATCATCACTCAGCACATCCGAAAATCGAATGACCGGCAGCGCCACGGAATCAACGTCGCTCGCAAGCTTGACCGCGATGTCATGGGCGAGTCCGCTATGCGCCTTCAGGTTTTCCGCCAGCGTTTCGCGGACTCGGACTTCCATATCGCCAGCCAGAACGCGAAGAATATCCTCCGCGATCGCCCGTTCCTGATCCGATAACCCGTTTGAGGCATAGGTCACGGAAACCTTGGAAGCGGCTTCGCTACGGGCCTCGGTAGAGGGGTCCGTCAGAAGCAGATGAACGTCGGCCTGCGTGAGCGAGAGTCTCATTATTCCGCCCGTTCTCCAGTTAAATGTTTATGCCGCGCATATTGCGTCGGAAGTATTAACCCGCCGTTAACTGCTTCCTCACCGGAAATTGTATGGCAGGCACCGCGTACAGGATTGACGGCTGAAACCCAGTGCCTATATGTGACGAAGGACGGGCTGTAACGAACCCGAAACAAAGGAGTGATTTCATGAAGAAAGTCAGTGCCCTGGTCGTGATTCTGGCGGGATTGATTGCTGGACAGGCATATGCCGCAGGCGACGCCTCAAAAGGCAAGCGCGTGTTTAATAAATGCAAGGCGTGCCATTCTCTCGTCGCCGGAAAGAAAAAAATAGGCCCCAGTCTTCACGGCGTTTTCGGCCAAAAAGCGGGAACCGCCAAGGGATTCAAATTTTCACCAGCAATGAAGAAATCCGGCATCGTCTGGAGCCCGGAAACACTATCTAAATATCTGGCAAGTCCGAAGACATTCATTCCTGGCAACAAGATGCCCTTCCCCGGCCTCAAAAACCAATCCCAGCGCGACGATTTGATGGCCTATCTGACAGAGGCTACCAAATAAGCGGTTTTACCCTATGAACCGTGGCGCTCGGCGAGTGCCGCGGACACTGCCACAACCTGCGTATCTATATCGATATCGAGGGCCGATGTGATTTCCAGATCGTTGTCCTCAAAGACGTTCCGGTCCGGGTAACGCTCCTTCCAGACCTCTATCGCCTTATCCCGTGCATCGATCAGCGAAACAATCTGCGGACGGAACAGCCGAACCATACCGCTTATCCAGCGATTGACCGGCCAGGACGGCCGGGTGTGGTCGATCAGAAAATTATCGAGCATCATGCGAACATTATCAGCGTCATACCAGACCTCGCCGGTTACCCACCGGTTCGTGGTGAACAAACGGATCGGCACGCCAAACTTGTCCATCGAAATGGCGATCAGATGGCTTAGTGCCTCATTCTCACCTTCTGGCATCTTGAAATCCTCGACCATCGCCGGACGCACGCCTTTAGGCATTCCGTCGGGCCGAAGAAACGTGTGAAAGTGACCATGCTCGCCACTGCGCAGATCCTGCGGATGGGCGTGATAGTAAAACTGGGAATCGGTCACATGATCGAAGACGTCGCCGGTCGGATAGTGATCCCACTCAAAAAAGGTTTCGACGTCCCGGATAACCTCGCCAACGATATTGTCGCTGGTAATCGCCAAAACGCGGTGGCATTCAACGACATCTTCTGCCGCAACCCGCATGGCCTCGAGCCGTTCGGTCGGGATCGCCGAAAAATCAACCTCGCGCGGGGCCGGGTAGTCTTTAATGATTAAAGAATCGGGCATTTGTACCTCCTCCCTCCTAAGATAAGAAACTGTGGCACCGATTTGGAGGGGGGCAACGATAACATCATCGTGAGCCGGGCTCGCGAACCAGCCGAAAGCCGATCAGGATATGCTTGATATTGTCGGGCCGCCCGTGTCGCGCCGCCGGCCGGCAGACACCGCACCCTTTGTCATCCCAGGATCCGCCCTTGACGATATGGCGACCGGGCCCGGCAGGAGTAGCCGTCCATTCGAATACCTGACCGGCACCGTCCAGCAAACCGTACGGGCTTGCCCCGGCCCGAATACGACCGACAGGCACGGTATCGAAAGGTCCTTCGTCGTGGCTGTTCAGGCGAGCAGGATCGAACGCGTCGCCCCAGGGAAAACGACGCCCATCAGTTCCTCGCACGGCCTTTTCCCATTCGGCTTCGCTCGGCAGACGCCAAAGCTGACCCGTTTCCCGCGACAGCCATGTCGCATAGGCAATTGCATCCGAATGGCTCACAAGAACGACGGGATGATCCTCACGACCGGATAGCGGCACGCCACCTTGCCATGCGAATTTTCGGGTTCTCTCCCAGGGGTGGATCAGGCGATATCCGGCCCAAATCCGAGGATCGACATCCGGCGCCGGGTGACCGGTCGCGCGGACAAACGCGGCGTACTGGTCATTGGTGATCGGCGTTTGCGTGATTTCATAGGCCGCAATGACGGAATTCAGACGGGGTTCATCCTCGTACCAACGGTTCTGCCGTGTAACATTATGGCCATAAGCGGCTTCGTCGAGGCGGTATGCATCTTCGCGCTCCGCGCGGTCAGAACCCTGGATAAAAGGTCCCGCGGGAATTTTGACTGCAACCGGAACAGGGATCGGCTCCCCGGCTGACGCCAATGCCCCGACGCCGATCAGGACTGTCAGCGCGGTCAGGGCCAGACGCATCATCCCGGCGCCGCCTCCTCCGCGCGTCGCTGACGCCTGATTTGTGAAAATATAGCCAGACCAAGCGCCAGCAGGCCGAGCGGGTAGATCCATTCCTTGGCAGGTCGCGCCGGCTGTTT
>JBLHKG010000249.1:0-4657 GCA_047619835.1 Alphaproteobacteria bacterium | reverse complement strand
TCTTGCCGAACGCCGATACCATTCTGGCGCGTGCCTTGGTCAGCTGACCTTTATGCGGCGCCATCAGCTTACGGGCGGAGATTGCCTCCGGTCCAGGCGGCTTGCCCATGGCTGACGATTTGGCACGTCCGACATAGGCGTCGCCGGAATCCATGTCCGTCTGGTCATATTCTTCGTCGGCGAGCTTCACGTATCCATTGCGGAGCCCCGTCTCGAAGGCGCCGCCTTTGACTTTCATACTCGCGACCTGGTCTGTACTACCGCACGCGGCTAACAGTCCGGCGGCGACCGCAACAGCTAAAATTCTTGTGTATATTTTCATCGTTTTCTCTTCGTCCTGAGGTGATCCAAATTTGAAGAATTGTTGGCGCCGCCCCGTTGACGGCATTTTATTATGGTCCCACCTTACTTTAACCATGAATTTCAATCCGGAACCATGAATTTCAATCCGGCAAGTATGATGTGGCGTGACGGCATAAATAGCTTTCGGGGTTTTTTGCCAAAAACGGGCCCGGAATCCCCGGCGGGTTCACTGAAGCTCCTATTGCGGCTAAGCTCAGGCTTTGATGGCGAGTCCAATGTTTTGGCAGGAATTTGCCCATGTTAACCTGTATCCCTGACGTGCTGACGACGGACGGAGTGGCGCGTCTGCGCGCGTTGTCGCGCCACGTGGAGTATGTGGGCGGGACGGCATCCGCCGAAAAACGGATTCACGATATCAAGCAGAACCTGCAAATGGCTCGAAGGCTCGGTCGGTCAGGACGAGGTCCGGCAGTTCGTGCTGGCGGCGCAGCAGCGCAACGCCATATTCCACAGCGTAGCGTCGCCCGTCGCCATCGTGCCGCCCACACTCAGTCGGTATCGGGAGGGCAAGACCTTCGGATCTCGATCAAAGCGCTGAGTGCCGATGAAAATGCCGATGATGAAAATGCCGATACGGAGGTCATCAAACGCCCGGTTAAGGCGCGGACCGACCTGCTGAGAATGTGGATTGAACTTTGAACGATGGCATTCTGCGGCGGCAGTGGCCGCATTTTTTCGTTCTGTGGCTCTTCTGCCTTGTCGTGCCGGTGGCAGCTATGGCGCAGTCGCCGACAGTGGATCTCGATGTCCTGACTCAGGAGATCAAGGCCAGGCCGGCGGGTGAGGTCGATGCACCGCTTAGAGAACAGATCTCGCTGGTAAAAAAACGAGGCGCTGAGCTTCGCCGTATAACCGAGCGTCTCGAATTGCAGCAGCGACGGTGTGGAAGCATGCCGACGGGGCCCTGCCGAACCGCCTTCGATTATCTTAAGGCGCGGCGAGAGGAACATGCCGGGCGTCTTCGGATGGATCAGCTGAAACTGGACGCCTTGATCGCGGAACGTCAGGAGATACTCAAGCGGCCCCACTCCCCGAATTCCGGCAAATAGGGTAAATGAAGTCGGACTTCATCCCGCAAGCAATGGAACAGAGAGAAGAGACGGTGACCAAATCGGCAGCCTCATGGCGGATCAAGGGCAAGCGCGTCTATCGCGATTTCATTCAGGAGGAGCTGAACGTTCAGTATGACGCGCGCGGCACGGCAACTGACGGCCAGAAATATCGCGATTTCATTTCCCAAAACAGCGCCCGTGTGCGGGATGCACTCGACTGCCGGCTGAACATTCCCTACGGCCCGAGCGAGGCGGAAATCGTCAATGTTTTTCCGGCGCGTCGGGCAGGCTCACCCATCGTCTATTTTATCCATGGCGGTTACTGGCGATCATCGAGCCAGAACGACGTTGATCTCTATGCCGAGGCGTTTGTTCCCGCCGGCTGTGCCTATGTGACCGTCAATTACGCGCTCGCGCCGGGCGCCTCAATTGATGAAATTGTCCGCCAGTGCCGCTCGGCGCTGGCCTGGACGCAGCGCAATGCCGAGAGTTTTAACGGTGACCCCGACCGTATTCATGTTATCGGGCGGTCGGCGGGCGGCCATCTGACCGGTATGATGCTGGCAACCGACTGGGAGGACGATTTTGGCCTCCCCGATAATCTGATCAAGGGGGCGACGGCGCTGAGCGGATTGTTCGATCTCGAGCCGGTGCGGCTGTCCAACGTCAATGACTGGGCGCATATGGACAAGGAAGCGGCACATCGCAACAGCCCGGTGCATCATTTGCCGAAGGCGGGGTGTCCATTGATCGTTGCCTGGGGCGAGAACGAGACCGATGAGTTCAAGCGCCAGTCGGATCTTTTTCGCGTCGCCTGGCAGTCACGTGGCTGGCCCTGCACCACAATGGAATTTCCCGGCAAGCATCATTTTGCCTCAATGCCGGATTTGATGTATCCGGACGAGCCGATCACCAAGGCAGTGTTTGAACAGATTGGCCTATAAATCAGGACTAAATATACAGGGAGACCCGAATGATTAAATCAATCGACCACATGGAACTTATTGTTTGCGATCTGAATGCCCATGTCGCGTTCTTTGAGAAACTTGGTTTCAAGGTGCTGACCCACACCAGCCATCATGGCGGCTCGGCGGAGTTGCAGCTGCCCGGCGAGAACCAGCCAATCATCGAAATGCATGAAGCGACGGGGGAAGAGGTAATCGGTATCAACCATATTGCCCTCAAGGTTGATAATGCCGCCGACGCCTACGAGACGCTCGGTGAGACCGGGGTTCCCTTTACCCGCGGCCCCAAGCTGATAGAGGTCACCGGTCGCACGACGGTCGAACTGCGCGATCCCGATGGCTGGCGTATTCAGCTCGTCGATGCCGAGCGTAAACCGCCGGTTGCGGAATAGGCTGAGTTAAGAAGTCTCCGCGACGCCCTGTTTGAGGGCGTCGAGGAAGGATTTGGTGGCGATTGATTGTCCAACGCGGGCGTTCAGGATCGCCGCCACTGTCCGGGTGATCGGCGGCTCGGTCGGGCGGAACACGATAGCGTCTTCCTGTCCATTTTCAGCCGGGAAATCCGCCGCTGTCGTCTGGTCGACCAGCGCCAGCCCGGCGCCTGCCTGGACCATGCGGCAAAGCGAGGCGTGGGTTCGGGCAATGCCGGCGACTTCGGGCGACACTTTTGCCAAACGCAGCCCTCGCCGGATCACGGTTCCATATTCGCTGTTTTCCGGCAGGACCACCATGCGGAGGCCGTCGAGCGCACCCAGCGGCACTACCGCGCTACGGGCGAGCGGGTCGGTCGCCGGCAGGGCGAGGATCGCACTGGTTTCAAACAGTGGCTCGGTGACAATCAACGGATCGGAAATTGTCGCCGACGCGATGCCGACATCGAAGCTCTGCGAGATGATGCCTTCTATTACGCCCGCAGTTGCCGAGCTCTCAAGCTCCACCAGGATGCCTGGATTATCGCGGACAAACCGGCCGGTGATGCTGGCGACAAACCCGTCGGCGTATTTGGAAAGCGCAATGACACGCACCGAGCCGGTGGATTTTTCCTTGATGGCGCCGGCGACCTGGCCGATCCGTTCCAGCCCGACGAAGGACCGCTTTACTTCTTCATAAAGGGTATGGGCGTCCTGGGTCGGCACCAGCCCGCGTGCGCGGCGCTCAAACAGTTGAAAACCGACCGTCGATTCAAGGTCCGAAATCAGGCGACTGACCGCCGGCTGGGTCACATGCATCACTTCGGAGGCTGCGGTGGCAGAGCCGAACTCCATCGCGGCCTGAAAAGCGTCTATCTGGCGGAGGTTGAGCTTCATGCCTCAAGGTATAATATTGTGTTATAGAATGTATAGATAATACGATTTTATTTCCGCGACAAAATGTCGCACTATGCGGGTGATCTTTAAAGCGAGGCGGGGAAATCTGTGGCCTTCGCGACAGTCTCGGCAAATTGCCGTTAACCGCACATGCCATCAACCGCACATGCCATCAACCGCACATGCCATCAACAGGGTAGGGAAACACGAAAATGGAAATGAAGAAGCTGGTTCTTGAAAATACCGCGCCGTTCCAGGGGCTTGCCGAGCTGGTTGCCGACCAGGAAGGCCTGTTCGAAAAAGAAGGGCTGATCATCGAATGGGCCGACCGTGACAAGGGCGTCGACAAGACGACCCGGACCGATATTACCGATCCCACAGGGCTCGACCCGCATTCCAGCCACGGCAAGCTGTTCGAGCAGGGCAAGGCGGATATGTATAACGCCTGCGAATGGGGCAATTACTGTCGCGTCCAGGACACCACCGTTCAGAGCGGTCGCCAGATCGGCCGCCGCGCCATCATCACCTTCGCCGGTCTTGTCGTGCGGCCCGAATCCGAGGTCTACACCCCTCAGCAGCTGGCCGGAAAGCTGGTCGGCGTGCCGTTCTTTTTCGGCACTCATTATCTGGCGCTGCATATGCTGGAAGGCTTCCTGCCGCGCGACCAGATCAAGCTGTGCAAGGCGCCCAACGGCTCGCGCTATCGCTACGATTCAATGATGTCGGGCGAGATCGAGGCCACCACTTTGACCGAACCTTATCTGTCGCTTGCCGAAAAGCAGGGCTGCCGCATCGTCGCCACAGCGTTCTATCACGGCACCGAGGTAGCCTCCGACAAGGTCGATGCCGAGACCTATGGCAAGTTCAACCGGGCGGTAAAAGAAGCGGTGCGGCGCATCAATGCCGATAAGGAAAAATACCTCCAGTACTTCATTGATTGCCATAAGGATAAGGATCCTGAAATTGGAAC
>JBLHKG010000248.1:0-4664 GCA_047619835.1 Alphaproteobacteria bacterium | reverse complement strand
TGATTATCTGCCTCTGGATCTCGCACCGGCTGGTTAATTCCCGCTTCGGCATGGTGATCCAGGGCGCCCGGTCGAATGAGACCCGCATGCAGGCGATCGGTTTTCCGACCTATCGCTATCAGCTGACTGCTTTCGTGGTGGCCGGGGTGATGGCGGGGCTCGCCGGCGTCCTGCTGGCCAACCACACCGATTTTGTAAATCCTGACATGATGCATTGGACCCGTTCGGGCGATCTGATCATCATGGTCCTGCTGGGCGGCATGGGAAGCCTCGCCGGGCCGGTCATCGGCGCTGTTGTCTTTCTGCTGCTGGAGGAGCTGTTATCGGGGGTTACCGAGTACTGGCAGCTGATTTTCGGGCCCTTCCTGATCCTCGTTGTGCTGTTTGCGCGGGGTGGGTTGCTGGGCTTTCTGAACCGCAAGGACGGGTCCGATGGCTGACACGCTGCTGACGGTTGAGGATTTGTGCAAAAGCTTCGGTGGCGTCGTTGCAACCGATAATCTCAGCCTCGCCGTCGTGCAAGGTAGCGTGCATGCCATTATCGGCCCCAATGGCGCGGGCAAAACGACGCTGATCTCGCAGCTTTCCGGCGCGCTCAAATCGGATTCAGGACGCACTCTGTTTGACGGGCGCGACATCACCTCGCTAAGCCCAGCTGCCAGATCACGGCGCGGTCTCGCCCGCACGTTCCAGATCACCAGTATATTTCAGGAATTCACCGCGCTCGAAAACGTCGCGCTGGCGGTGCAGGCCCATGACGGGCATTCCTTCCGCTTCTGGGGCAGGGTCCGCGATGAAGCAAGGCTGCGCGAACCGGCGCGGGAGGCGCTCGATCTTGTCGGGCTCGGAGACCGGGCCGATGTGACGGCGCGCGACATGTCGCATGGCGAACATCGTCAGCTTGAAATCGCGATGGCGCTGGCGACGAAACCCCGGATGCTGCTGCTTGATGAGCCCATGGCGGGGATGGGGCCGGAAGAATCGCGGCTGATGGTCGATATTCTGCGGGAGCTGGCGGGCAAGCTCACGATCCTGCTGATCGAACATGACATGGACGCCGTGTTCGCGCTGGCCGACACCATTACCGTTCTTGTCTATGGCCGGGCCATCGCGTCGGGAACCGTCGACGAGATCCGTAATAATCCGGAAGTCCGCACCGCCTATCTCGGCGAAGAGGAGAGCGTCTGATGCTCAAAGTAGAGGGCATCGAGACCTCCTATGGCTCCAGCCAGGTGTTGTTCGGTATGTCGCTTGAAGTCGGCGCCGGCGAAGTTGTCACGTTGATGGGCCGGAACGGCATGGGCAAGACCACCACCATCCGTTCCATCATGGGGCTCGTGCCGTCGCAGGCCGGTTCGATCAGCTTTGAGGGGCGTCCCCTTCTGGGGCTGGCCTCGTATGAAGTTGCCCAGGCCGGCATCGGTCTGGTGCCGGAAGGCCGGCAGATTTTCCCCAATCTCTCGGTTCGCGAAAACCTGATTGCCACCGCCCGCTCCTCTGCCAGTCCGGGCGGCACCGGGGAGTGGACGCTGCAGCGCGTGCTGGATCGGTTTCCGGCGCTGACGGCACGGATAAACGGGATGGGAAATGAGCTGTCGGGCGGCGAACAACAGATGCTGGCGATTGGCCGCGCGCTGATGACCAATCCGAAGCTGCTGATTCTCGATGAGGCGACCGAAGGTCTGGCACCGCAGGTTCGGACGGAAATCTGGGAGTGCCTGGCCGATCTGAAGGCGCAGGGCCAGTCTATCCTGGTGATCGACAAGAATCTTTCGGCACTGATGAAAATTGCCGACCGCCATTTCATCATCGAAAAGGGCGTCACGGTCTGGTCCGGCGCCAGTGAAGAATTAAAAGCCGAACCGGATATCCAGCGCCGCTATCTCGGCGTCTGACGATTGTTGCCAAAGAAAAACCGGCGCCCCTGAAGGCGCCGGTTTCGCAGTGTGGTCAGCAGTGTGGTTAAAAGACGAAATTACTCTTTATAGAGCAGCTTCCGCAGCTTGGCGTAAGGAACGACCAGCTTTTTGTCGGTCTTGGCCGCATCCCATGTGGCGCCGAAGATCGTGCTCAGATAGGCCTTTTCATGAGCGGCATCGAGATTGACGAGTTTGACGCCCTCGGCGAAGACCTTCTTGTTATCGATATCGATGATCTTGCGCTGAGCGGCACCACTTTCATCTTCAAGCTTCAGTGCAGCGGCTTCGAGATAAACGCGTTCCTTCTTGGTCAGCGCTTTATACTTATCAAGATTCATGACCATCATCGTCGATGAGCGCCAGAAACCGGTGGAGATCTTGGCCTTGATGTATTTCTGCCAGCCATATTTGGTGATCGCCCCTTCCGGCCAGGCGAGACCTGTAACCACGCCGCGCTGAAGCGCGGTAAACACCTCACTCGGCGAGATGACGACCGGTGTGGCCCCCATAGCTTTTAGCAGGGGGATATATAGTGAGACCGCCCGCATTTTTTGACCGACCAGCGTAATGCCGGTTTTCTTGCTGAGCTTGGGTTTGTTGGTCAGATAAATGTGAAAAGTCGTTCCCTTCCAGTAGGGCCAGGCAATAATGCGCGCATTGATGCCCTTGGCCCAGGCTTCCTGCAGCGCGTCATAGGCGCCGTTCGCGCGAAGTGCCTTATGGCCCTGATTGGCGATCGCGGCATAGCGCCCCTCGGCGACATATCCGGCATAGTAAGACGACGGCGACATCAGAATATCGAACAGACCGCGCTTGATGGCCGGGCCGAGCTGCTTGCGCGGGGTAATCTCCGTGCTGCCAAGATATTTCAGCTTGAAGGGCGACGCCTTGTCCGCGTTGATCGGTTTGAGAAAATGATCAAAGAAAATCTCGATCTGGTCATGATTGCGGGCGAGTCCCGTCACGACCTTGAACTCTTTGGCGGCTTGTGCCGCCGGCGCTACGACCAGCATCGCGGATGCCGCGATACTGCCCAGCAGGGCGATTGAATAAAGACGTTGCATTGGTTTTAGCCTCCAGCGTATTGGTTAATTTGTTTTGGGCCTTACGTTCGTTGCAACTCTGCTGTTTCAAAGCCTCGTCACGACGCCTCCGTGCCCACCGACCCGACAATTGAATATTTTACCGAAAAGGGCGAGCATACAGTGCCATCACCGGCCTGATCGCGCAACTTGCCTTCAATAATTCCGAAATACGGTATTTCTGCGGCAAATTTTCCGATGTCGCGCTTCCTGGGGGAATTCAGTCGAAGCGTTCAATCGTTTGATTACCCATTTCCCTGACCTTGTTGCGATAGGCGGCCGCCGCCTGCTGATACCGGCTAATGGTACCCTCGTCGTCCTCGTGCACCGGCGGTTGCTCGTGATCGAAATGGTTATATTTGTCCTCGCCGCGCACCAGCAGCGTGCTGGTCCGAGAATCACCCGCCTGCTTCAACCCAGGCCGATGAAAGATAAGGGTCATCCCCATGCGCAGATCGGTTGTCTGGTTCGGCAGAGAGCCGTGGATCAGAAAGGAATGATGCAGGGACGCCTCGCCGGGTTGGAGGGTGATCGGTACAGCTTCGATGCTGGTGGGGTCGAACGCGACGGTCTGCCCGCTGGTGAGCATGTTTGCGTCATTGATATCGTTGCCGGCCAGCGGCAGTTGGCCGAGCTTGTGGGTGCCCGGCAGGAACTGCATGCAGCCGTTTTCAACCGTTACCGGCGTAAGCGCAATCCACATCGACAGCACTTCGCACGGGTAGTGGCCAAAATAGGTGTTGTCCTGATGCCAGCTGACATAATGGCCGCCGCCGCCTTGCTTGGCCCACAGCGCATTGTGATAAATCATGATGTCGGGCCCAACGATATCCTCGACGATGTCGAGCAGCTCGGGCCTCGTGGCCAGCTCATGGACCCAGGGGAAACGCAGGTAAAATTTGGTTTCGCCGCCCCTTGCCTTCAATTTGCCGGCGGCTTCGGTCTCCTGGACCCGCCGGCCGAAAATGGTGGCGTCATCTTCAGACATAACCCGCACCGGAAAGAGAAACCCGTCCCTGTCATATTGGGCGATCTGTGCCTCGCTTAGGCTCTTTGGCATTTGTCCCTCGTCACGCTCGTTGCCTCTACTCGGACTGTAGCGCCGAAAAACCGATCCCATCAAGGTTTCTCGATCAGGGCTGGCTTACGGATGATGGATGAGTATGATAAGAAACTAGTCGGCTCACCGGACAATAAACCAGTGGGTAAAAAATAAAGGAAGACTGCGACTTTAGCGGTCGACCGCAACGATTGACTGGGGCAGGTTTCAAGCAATGTATAAATTCAAACGATTCTCGTTGCGTGCGGGTGACAACCGTCGCACCGTTCGTATGACAGCGGAGTAGGGCCAATGGCTGCACTCGTAAAGAGTTATAATTTCGTTCTTCACGGGATGGCGGTGCTTGCGGGTATCGTGATCTTTACCGCCTTCGTCATGATCGTGATTGATGTGTCGATGCGTATTCTGGGGTTTTCTCCCCCGGCGTTCACCATCGCCATCGTCGAATACATCCTGCTCTATTTCACCATGCTCGCCGCGCCTTGGCTGGTACGGATCAAGGGCCATGTATTTATCGATGCGGTCACCCAGTTCTTCCCGGCGCGAATCAAGTGGTTTGTGGCAAAGCTGGTCTATGTAATCTGCATCACATCGGCGTCGATT
>JBLHKG010000247.1:0-4666 GCA_047619835.1 Alphaproteobacteria bacterium | reverse complement strand
ACTTGCGGCAAAGCCATATTATTCCCGCTCTCGACGCTATCCATCGGTTAGCCCTTTGGCCAAATGGGTTACACTGTGCCGGAGTATATGCCAAAGCCCGGTTAAAGGGACATTAGCCCGTTGAACGAGTCGAAAAGAGCCCATCCGGAGATCACACCAGTGACCGGGGAACTTACTACCACAGGATCGCCCGCCGATATCTTCGAATATTGCGCACGGGAATTGAAGCTTTACGATCCTGACCGTTATTTTTCCGCCCTTTTCGCGCCGCCCGAACAGCGACGCGCGCTGGTCGCGCTTTATGCCTTTAATCTGGAAATAGCCAAAACGCGCGAGACCGTCTCGGAAACTATGCTCGGCCATATCCGCCTGCAATGGTGGCGCGAAGCGCTGGACGGGATTTATGGCGGCAAGCCGCGCCAGCATGCCGTCGTCCTTGCCCTGCACGATGCCGTCGGTCGCCATGACCTGTCGCGGGACCTGATGGCCGAAATGATCGACGGGCGGGAGAGGGATCTCGACGAGGCCCCACCCTCGACGCTCGACGAAGTCGTATCCTATGCCTCTGCCACATCGGGCGCTCTGGTCAGTCTGGCGCTGGAGGCCGCCGGACATACCGGGGACGGTCGAAAAATCGGCATCGCCTACGCACTGACCGGGCTGATACGCGCCATTCCGTTTCAGGCCGGGCAGGGGCGCAGCTTTCTTCCCGGATTGCAGGGCAATGCGATTGTGCCTGAAGCGATAGGCGTGCGTGAGCAGGTTCAAAGTCTGGTCGAAGTGGCGGAGTTCCATCGCGAGAGGGCGATTGAAGACATGAGAGGCCTTTCACGCCTCGCACGGTCTGTCTGCCTGCCGCTGGCAACCTGCCAAGCCGATCTTTCATGCATCCGGGGCGCCCGGTTCGATCCCTTTACGGCGCGATATTCCGGGCCGCTGCCGCGACGGTTTCGGATGCTGAAGGCACATCTGACGGGCCGGATTTAGGGTCCGACAGCCATCCGTCCAGATCCGCCAGCGCCCGCGCCGAATAGGCGGCCTTGCGCTCTTTCTTGTGGGCCCGCTCGGCAAGCGGCGGAAACAGGCCGAAATTAACGTTCATCGGCTGAAAGGTTTCTTCCACGGCGCCGCCGGTAACATGCGCCAGCAGCGAGCCCATTGCCGTGGTGACGGGCGGCGGGGCGGAGTCCTGCCCGAGCAATTCGGCGGCGGCAAAACGCCCGGCCATCAACCCCATGGCCGCGCTTTCGACATAGCCCTCACAGCCGGTAATCTGACCGGCAAAGCGCAAACGCGGCTCTGACTTGAGGCGAAGCGCCCCATCCAGCAGACGCGGTGAATTCAGGAAAGTATTGCGGTGCAGCCCGCCGAGCCGGGCGAACTCGGCCTTCTCAAGCCCCGGGATCATGCGGAAGATACGCGTCTGCTCGCCATGCTTCAGCTTGGTCTGGAAACCGACGATGTTATAGAGCGTGCCGAGCGCATTATCCTGCCGCAGCTGGACGATCGCATAGGCCTTCACTGTCGGGTTATGGGGGTTGGTCAGCCCGACCGGCTTCATCGGCCCGTAGGTCAGCGTGCGGCGGCCCCGCTCGGCCATCACCTCAATCGGCAGGCAGCCCTCGAAATAGGGCGTGTCCTTCTCCCAATCCTTGAAATCGGTGGTTTCGCTGGAAATCAGCGCGTCGAGGAAGGCGTTATATTGCGCCTCGTCCATCGGACAGTTGATGTAATCGGATCCGTCGCCCTTATCGTAGCGCGACTGGAACCAGGCCTTCTCCATGTCGATCGACTCGCGATGAACAATCGGCGCGATGGCGTCGAAGAAGGCGAGCGAGTCCTCGCCGGTCTTTTGCTGGATCGCCTCAGCCAGTGCAGGCGAGGTGAGGGGGCCCGTGGCGATAATCACGCTTTCCCAGTCAGCAGGTGGCAGACCCTCGACTTCGCTGCGCTGTATGGTGACAAGAGGCTCGTTTTCCAGCGCCTGCTGTACCGCGGCGGAGAACCCCTCGCGGTCCACCGCCAGCGCGCCGCCTGCCGGCACCCGGTGTGCATCGGCCGTCCCCAGGATCAGCGAGCCGCAACGGCGCATTTCCTCATGCAGGATGCCAATCGCACTACGCGTCGCGTCGTCGGAGCGGAACGAATTGGAACAGACCAGCTCAGCCAGATGGTCGGTCTGATGCGCATCGGTTTTACGGACGGGACGCATTTCATGCAGGACAACCGGCACGCCGACGCGGGATACCTGCCAGGCAGCTTCAGAGCCAGCGAGGCCGCCGCCGATGATGTGGATGGGGGAGGGCATTACGCTCGTTTCCGCTTTCTCTTCGGTGGCGCGATGGCGGCGACGCCATTAAGCGCGGCGATAAGATACTGCCCCGTATAGCTCGCCTTCGTCGCGGCGACCTCCTCCGGGGTGCCGACGGCGAGAACCTTTCCGCCCTTGGTTCCGCCTTCGGGGCCGAGATCTACCACCCAGTCGGCGGTTTTGATGACGTCGAGATTATGTTCGATCACCAGCACCGTGTTGCCCTGCTCGACCAGCGCGTGGAGCACCTCGAGCAGCTTGCGGACATCTTCGAAATGGAGGCCGGTGGTCGGCTCGTCGAGGATATAGAGCGTCCGGCCGGTGGAGCGCCTGGCCAGTTCCTTGGATAGCTTGACCCGCTGCGCCTCGCCGCCGGACAGGGTGGTGGCCGGCTGGCCGATATGGATATAGCCGAGCCCGACGCGCTGCAGCATTTCCAGCTTGTCGCGGATTGACGGGACGGCCTTGAAAAATATGACGCCTTCATCAACCGTCATATCAAGAACATTGGCTATCGATTTGTTTCTGAACTCTATTTCCAGTGTTTCGCGGTTATAGCGGCTGCCCCTGCAGACATCGCACTGGACATAGACATCGGGTAGGAAATGCATCTCGATCTTGATCACGCCATCGCCCTGACAGGCCTCGCAGCGGCCGCCCTTGACGTTGAACGAGAAGCGGCCCGGCTTGTAGCCGCGCGCCTTGGCTTCGGGCAGGCTGGAAAACCAGTCGCGGATCGGCGTAAAAGCGCCGGTATAGGTGGCCGGGTTGGAGCGCGGCGTGCGGCCAATCGGCGACTGGTCGATATCGACTACCTTGTCGATATATTCGAGCCCCTCAATCGCCTCATGCGCGCCGGGCAGCGATCTGGCCCCGTGCAGACGGCGCGCCACCGCGCGGTAGAGCGTGTCGATCACCAGCGTCGATTTGCCGGAGCCGGACACCCCGGTAACGCAGCTCAGTGTGCCGATCGGGATGGCAATATCGACATTATGCAGATTATTGGCCGTCGCGCCGCGAATGGCGAGCATCTGGCCCTTCTTGCCGGGCCGCCGCGTTGTCGGCACCTCGATCCTGCGCGTGCCGGTCAGATATTGCGCGGTCAGGCTTTCTGCGCAGGCCATCACCTCTTCCGGGGTCCCGTGGGCGATCAGCTCGCCGCCATGGATGCCGGCGCCGGGGCCGAGATCGACCAGATAATCGGCGGAGCGCATGGCGTCTTCGTCATGTTCGACCACAATGACGGTATTGCCGAGGTCGCGCAGCCGCTTGAGGGTTTCCAGCAGACGGGCGTTATCGCGCTGATGTAGCCCGATGGACGGCTCGTCGAGCACGTAGAGCACGCCGGTGAGGCCCGAGCCGATCTGCGAGGCAAGGCGGATCCGCTGGCTTTCACCGCCGGAGAGGGTGCCAGAAGCGCGCGACAGGGTCAGATAATCAAGCCCGACATCGACCAGAAAGCCGAGGCGTTCATTGATTTCCTTGAGAATGCGCGACGCGATGGCCTGTTGCTTGGGGTTCAGCGTCTTCGGCAGGGTGCTGAACCAGTCATGCGCCTGGGCAATCGAGAATTGGGTGACATGGCTGATATGCTTGCCGTTGAGCTTGACCGCCAGCGCCTCGGGCTTGAGCCGCATGCCGCCGCAGGCGTCGCAATCGGTCCTGCTTTGATAGCGGCCCATCTCCTCATGCACCCAGGTGCTGTCGGTCTCGCGATAGCGGCGCTGCATGTTGGTGATCACGCCTTCGAACGGCCGCTCGATGGTGTAGCTGCGGTCATTATCGGCATAGGTCATCTTGACCGGCGTTTCGCCCGATCCCCACAGGATGGCGTTCTGGACAGTCTCGTCGAGTTCGTCGAACGGGATGTGGGTCGACACCTTGAAATGTTTGGCCAGTGAATCCAGCGTCTGCGCGTAATAGGGCGAGGACGAGCCAGCCCACGGCGCAATGGCGCCTTTGGCGAGCGATTTCGACCGGTCCGGCACCACCAGCTCGGCATCGAAGAACATTTCGGTGCCCAGCCCGTCGCAGGATGGGCAGGCGCCGGCGGGATTGTTGAAGGAAAACAGCCGCGGCTCGATCTCGTCGATGGTGAAGCCGGAGACCGGACAGGCGAATTTGGCGGAAAATATGGTGCGCTCGCCGCTCTCGGCAGCCTCGGCAATGGCAATGCCATCGGCCAGCCCGAGCGCGGTTTCCAGCGAATCCGCCACCCGGTTGCCCATCTCGGGCCGCACCACCAGCCGGTCTACCACGACCTCGATATCGTGCTTGGAGTTTTTCTTGAGCTTGGGCGCATCGGCGATCTCGTAATGCTCGCCGTCGATCTTGACCCGTTGAAAGCCCTTCTTC
>JBLHKG010000246.1:0-4668 GCA_047619835.1 Alphaproteobacteria bacterium | reverse complement strand
GCGCACCACGATCAGGGACAGGATCAGGGCAAACAGCGTCGCCCCCATCAGGGCGGCGGTGGCGGGCATCAGTCCCCATATCAGATAGGCGATGAAGAAGGCGCTAATCGGGACATAATCGACGGTGGGTTTGAGCCATCCGGGTTCGTTTTTCTCATCTGTAGCGTTGGTCACGGGCATTTCCTTGTTTTGCGCGCGGAGTGTAGTGGCGCGGCGGGATCACTTCAATCAGCGCGTTGACGCTTTGGCGCGCCCGGTCTAGCGTTCGACCATCCGTAACCGCGCTAATGCCCACACGGCAGGGCGCTTTTGATTCTGGGGAGTAAAAATGGCTGATTTTGCGACAGTTAACGTGGGCGGCAGCCCGATGCGTATCCTTCATGCCGCGCCGGCGGGCGCCGGCCCGCATCCGGCGATGGTGATCATGTTTCACCGCGGCGGATTCGACGATTTCACCTCCAAGGTTGCGAATGACCTCGCCGCCGCCGGCTATGTCGCCGTTGCGCCCGACGTTTATCATTACCCGCCGGTCCATGAAAATGCGGCGGACAATGATTTTCCGGTTGATCCTGAGATTATTGCCGATGTCGGTGCGACCATCGACTATCTGGCGTCGCGCGGCGATGTCGATATGGATCGGCTTGGCATCATCGGTCACTGCATGGGCGGTCGCATGTCGTTTCTCGGCGCCAGCACTCACGCGCAGTTCAAGGCCTGTGTCGCCTATTACAGCGGCAACATGTTCAAGCCCTGGGGCGATGAAAACGGCCCGACGCCGTTTGAGCGGCTCAAGGACATGAAGGCCGAGGTCGCTGGCTTCTTTGGCAATGATGACCAGAATCCGTCGCCTGCGGATATCGACAAGATCGATGCCGAGCTCACCCGTCTGGGTATCAAACATAGTTTCAACCAGTATGACGGCGCAGGCCATGCGTTCCAGAATTTCCTGTCGGACGAGCGCTATCGCCCCGATCAGACGGCGGATAGCTGGTCGAAGACCATTCCGTTTCTCGACGGCGTGCTGAAAGGCTGAGCATGCGGGCAATCAGGACGGCTGCGCTCCTTGGGGGCGTGGCCGTTTTTCTGACTGTTTCTTTGGCGAACGCGGCAATGCTGGCGCTGGAAGTCACCGGATTGCGGTCCGTTGAGGGGCTGCTGCACTACGCGGTGTATGATCGGGCCGAAACATTTCCGACCCGCAAGGGCCGGGTCACGTATGACGACCCCAAAGTAACCGGCAAAACAATGACTATCCGGGTTCCCGACCTGAAACCCGGAACCTATGCCGTCGCCATCTTTCACGATGAAAATGCCAACGACGAGTTCGATCAGGGGCTGTTCGGCATCCCGCTGGAAGATTACGCCTTCAGCAACAACGCGAGCGGGTTTTTCTCGGCTCCGTCATTTGAAGCGGCATCGTTCAAGCTGGCCGCGCCCGAAACCCGTATCGTGATCCGGATCGATGAGTAGCTATCTGTTCATCTTTGCTCGTGATTCCAGGACTATTGGGCAATTTGGGATAAAGCTCTCAGGGCCTGTTGGGGTTTTCTGGATGGGTATCGGTGAAATGCTTGAGGATGGCTTTTAACTTGAAGGGCCTCCTCGGTCAGGTGGCATTGGCTCAGGCAGTCATCAAAGGCCAGCATGGCCCATTCCCGCTCCATATCCCTGTTTTAGATAGGTAAGCACTCTCGCCGATAATACCAAGGGTCCGGGCCCTTCAGGCGGCGGATGGCACCAACGGGGCGACGCGCCCGGTTTCCACCGTCGCCAGTTGTCGTCATCGCGCCCGTTCCTTAGGATGTGCCGCCTTACCGCTTTCGCCGCACGGGGACAGACAGATGACAGACGAGACCATCGTTCACTTGGTCGGTAGTGTGCCGCTCGACGATGCCGAGAGCGTGTTTCGCACGCTGGCGGAAAGCGTCGGGCCGCATCTCAAACGTCTGCCGGACGGCGAAACCGGTCGGCGGCGTCGCTGGATCAGCTTTATCAATGACCAGCTCAAGGAAAACCCCGCGTTTGAGGTCGATTCCGACATTCCGGTGTTTGAATTCCGCCAGTCTAACGGCGTGCTGGTGTATGACGTTCACCGGCTCAAATTCCGCGACGGAATCGATCCGAAGGATGTGACTTTCAATACCGGCTATGCCGACGATGCGATTCGTAACCATGCGGTCTTTGCGCGGCTGCGGGACGAGGGCGTTATTCCGGCGGGCGTCAAATACCAGATCTGCATGGCGACGCCGATTGCGGTCGGTTACACATTCGTTTCACCGCGCTGCTGGGACGATTTTCTGGAAATCTATATGGACCATCTGGCGGGCGAATTCCGCCGCATTTCCGACGCTCTGCCGCATGAGGATATTTCTTACCAGTGGGATTGCTGTCAGGAGGTGCTGACCTGGGAGGGCTATTACGATCAGGTACCCGATTTCAAGAATATCATCTGGGGCATCCTCGGGCGTCTCGGCGATCTGGTGCCGGGCGATATGGATCTTGGCTATCACCTTTGCTATGGCAGCCCCGCCGACGCGCATATGGTTGAGCCAAAGGACATGGCGGTGCTGGTCGAAATCGCCAACGGGCTGGTCAAGGCGGTCAATCGACCAATCCAGTACATCCATATGCCGGTGCCGGTTGAGCGCAATGACGACGGGTATTTTGAGCCGCTGACGCAGCTAGCGTTGCCGGAGGGAACAGACCTCATGCTTGGCTGTGTCCATGGCGCGGACCCTGAAGGAAACGCCACCAAGCTGGCCAATGCGCAGAAATACACGACCATTGCCGGCATCGGCGCGGAATGTGGGGTGGGCCGGATAGAGGACCATTCCCGGCTGACTGATATTCTGGAACAACATCGCTGTCTCGCCGAGAAGGGCTGAGATTGACTGCAAACCGGAGTAGCTATTAATGACCAGACCCTGCCCGGGGCCGGATTACGGCTACCGCCCACCGAAGATCAAGCCGCCGCCCAAATCCTGTTGTACCCAGGCGCATGTTTTCGGGCCGTCGGACAAATTTCCCTATGCGGCGGAGCGCGGTTATACCCCGCCCGACTGCCCGGTCGAGGAATATCTGAAACTGCTCGATACGCTGGGGCTGGATCGCGGCGTGATTGTGCATGGCAGCGCGCACGGCTCCGACAACAGCGTGTCGATTGCCGGCATGGCGAGCGCCCCGGATCGGCTGCGCGGCGTCGCGGTTATCCAGCCGGACGTGTCGGACAAGGAACTTGAGGATCTCAATGAAGGCGGCATGCGCGGCTTCCGCCTGTCGACCATGCTGGCCGGCGCGATCAGCACCGATCATCTGGAACCGATGGCGGACAAGGTTGCGCAATATGGCTGGCACGTGGTGCTGCATGTCAACGACGTGGGTGAGCTGGTCGAGCTGACGCCCCGGCTCAGGGCGCTTAAGATCGGCTTCGTGGTCGATCATCTCGGGCGGGTGCGCGGCGGGCAGGGGATCGATCATCCCGGTTTTCAGGCGCTGCTGGCGCTGCTGCGCGAAACCGATCATGGCTGGGCCAAGCTGGCCAGTTGGTACCGCCTGTCGGATTCAGGGCCGCCCTATGACGACATGACGCCGCTGGCGCGCGCGTTGATTGACGCGCGGCGGGACCGTATCGTATGGGGCACAAACTGGCCGCATCCGATATTGTGGGACCATGCCATGCCGAACGACAGCGATCTGTTCGATCAGTTCATGGGATGGTGCGGCGACGATGCGACCCGCAAACAGATTTTGGTCGATAACCCTGCGGCTCTTTATGGATTCGAGTGACTAAATATGGCGGACGAACGAAGTAACGACTGGCCGAAACTGATTTTCGACCGGCTGGTTGAGGCAGATGTTAATCTGTTTGCCTATGTGCCGGATTTTGGCAATGACGCGGTTATCAAGCTCGCCGATGCCCATAATGAAACCCGGACGGTTCTGCTCTCGACCGAAGAAGAAGGCGTCGCGCTATGTGCCGGCGCCGATCTGGTAGGCAATCGGGCGGTGCTCTGGATGCAGTCGTCTGGCGTCGGCAACGTGCCAAATTTGCTTTCGCTGGTGCAGGGCGGACGGTTCCCGATGCTGATGATCGTCACGATGCGCGGCGATTATGGCGAGGAAAACCCGTGGCAGTACCCGATGGGTCAGGCGGTCCAGCCGGTGCTGGAGGCAATGGGTATTCTGGTCATCCGGGTCGACCGTCACGATGAGCTCGATCAGGCTGTGACATCGGCCATTTCGGCGGCGTTCAAGGCCGGGCAGGGAGTCGCGCTGATCCTGTCGCAGAAATTCCTCGGCGCTAAATCGTTTTAGAGGGAGAGACTTTTATGAGTGATATCACCCTCGACCGTAAGGAAGTGCTGCCCAAGCTGTTTCCCAACCCGGAGAAGTATCTGCTGCTGACCGGGCTGGCCGGGGCGGCAAAGGACACCGCCGATTACACCAGGGAAGCCGACAATCTGCTGACGCTCGGCGGCGCGATGGGGGCGGCGGTGTCGATGGGGCTGGGGGTTGCGCTGTCGGCGCCGCAGGAACAGGTTGCGGTGATCACCGGCGATGGCGAGCTGATGATGAATATCGGCGCGCTGGCCACGGTGGCCTCAATCATGCCGGATAATCTCACCATCGTCTGTATCGACAATGCCATGCATGGCGAAACTGGTGGCC
>JBLHKG010000245.1:0-4703 GCA_047619835.1 Alphaproteobacteria bacterium | reverse complement strand
CGACAATGTGCTGGTCAAAGTGACCACCGATAACGGCTTGGTGGGCTGGGGCGAGGCGTCGGCGTCGCCGACCATGACCGGCGAGACGGTGGAAAGCATGATGGCGGCGATACGCTATCTCGCGCCGCTCTTCATCGGCCGCGACCCTTCGGAATTTACCGAAAATCTGACGCTGATGGATTTTCGCCTGTACGGCAACGCCAGCGCTAAGACGGTGCTGGAAATGTCGTTCTACGATCTGGCCGGCAAAGCGGTGCAGAAGTCGGTGGCGGAACTGCTGGGGTCGGTGCGGCGCTCGCGCATTCCGGTTTTGTGGATGCTGGCGTCGGGCAAGCTCGCTGAGGATTTGTCCGACGGTAGGGAGAAGCTCGATGAGGGTTTTACATCGTTCAAAATCAAAGTCGGGACCAACCCGGTGGTCGAGGATATCGAACGGGCCCACCGTGTCCGCGAACTGGTCAATGGCGGCGTGCAGCTCTCGTCCGACGCCAATCAAGGCTGGTCGCGCGAAGACGCCATCACGTTCGTTGAAGGCGTTGGCGATACTCTCGATTTTATCGAGCAGCCGATCATGGGCCATGACGTCGAAGGCATGGCCGAGGTGCAGCGCCACGCCAAGGCGCCGATCGGCGCTGACGAAGGCTTGCATAGTCTGAAAGATATCCGCCTGCACAAGGAAATGGGGGCGGCCCAGGGCGGCAGTCTGAAAATGATTAAGCTGGGGGGCGTTACCCGCGCCTATGAAGCCGCGTGCCTGTGCGACGAGCTGGGCATGAACGTCAACATGGCGGGTAAGGTCGCGGAATCGAGCATCTCCAGCGCCGCCGTGCTGCACATCTCGGCTGCCGCGCCGTCGCTCAACTGGGGCCTCAGCATCACCAAGCAGTATGTGGCGCAAGACCTTGTGCGCAATCCGATCCTGATTGATCGGGGCGAGGCGGTTCTGCCCGAAGGCGCCGGGCTCGGCGTCGAGGTCGATGAGGATATGGTGCAGAAATTGGCCGTTAGCGTTTGATATTGGCCAACCGCACCCTTCGAGACGGCCCTTCGGGCCTCCGCAGGATGAGGTTTAGTTTGTTGTTTCCGCCTATATAAAATCCTCATGCTGAGGAGCCGGCACAGCCGGCTTCTCGAAGCACGAGGCCGAAATAGCTAACCGCCTAATCCCGCGTGCGCCCATCGCGTTGCAGGTCCAGCGAATAGACGAAGCGTCCCTCGGGATGGATGGAGCGGGTGGTCTCGAATAGTCGGCCGTTGTGATCGGTGTAACGGCGAATGATCGTCATGGCGGCGGTGTAGGGCTCGACGTCGAGATGCGCCGCCAGGGTTTCGTCGATGTGGCTGGCGAACATATCGAGCTGCGCCTGGCCGATAATTTCACCATGGCGTTGCTCGATGATCTGGTGGACGGCACGGTGATCCATCGGCACCTGCCGCGCCGCCTCTTCGAACTGGGGCAGCACGTAGACGTCTTGCCAGCAGATCGGCGTTTTCGTCATGTCCGAGAGACGGACACCGCTAATGTGGAACCAATCGTCGCCGGGCTGCGCGTGCAGAATTTCGGCCTGTTCGATGTCGAGGGCAATTCGGCCCGACTCCATGAGCGTGAAACTGGTCCCCGGATAGGCCAATAATTCCGACAGGGAGCTGACCGATTGCACGTAGGCCTGCTCGGGCTTTACCGACAGCACGCGGGTGCCCGAACCGCGGCGCATCGCCACCATTCCCAACTCGCGCAGCTGGCGTAAGGCTTCGCGTACCGTGTAGCGGCTGACGTCGTAGCGCCGGCACAATTCCATTTCTGTCGGCAGCATCGACCCCACGGAGAATTTCTCCGCGGTGATATCGGCCATCAAATCGTCGGCAATGACTTGATAACGCGGCCTGTCGGTATCGCTTATCGTCGATGTCATTACCTATCTTCGGTCGAACGTTGAAAAGAATCTAGCTCTGGGTGCATTTTATTGCGGCCATCGCATCGCTTTACAGGCGCGAACTCTGGTGCGATATGTGATTTTCCAATCAATAATAAAATACAGGGGGAATGCCATGACCTACCCACAAGGCGATAGTTACGCCAGTAACGTCGAGACCATCGGCTATTGCGATCTGGAGGGACGGCCCGGTTTTAAACTGGCGCTCCATAAGGCGGGCGACCGCTGGTATCTCTACACGGCGAAGTTTTGGCACCCGGGATTTTCCATCGTCGAGGTGACCGATCCGGCCAATCCGCGGTTTGTGCGATTCGTCGAAGGTCCGTCCAACACCTGGACCCTGCAGGTGCAAATCGCCGACGGCAAGATGATCACGTCGCAGGAAAAAATCATGGAAGGCTGGGGCAATACGCCGGGCCAGGCCAATGGCGAAGGGTTCCTGATCTGGGATCTGGCCGATCCCGAGAATCCGCAATTGCTGGGTCATTTCAAGACCCAGGGCGATGGCACCCACCGCAACTATTACGATGGCGGCCGCTACGTCTACGCGACTGGACTACCGGAAGGCTATGTCGGTCAAATATTGCAGATCGTCGATATTGACGACCCCGCCAACCCGGTCGAAATTGGCCGCTGGTGGAAGCCGGGCCAGTGGGTCGGTGGCGGCGAGTCGGGATCGCGGGTCGGCACCATGCTTCATGGCGGCGCCTATGTGAAAGGCGACCGCGCCTTTTTGCCTTACGGCGCCGGCGGCTTTGTCATCCTCGACATCTCCGACAAAACTAATCCGGTCATGATCAGCGATCTGCCGTTTTCACCGCCGTTTGTGAATTTCATCTCGGTGCACACCGCCATACCCTTGCAGGGGCGCGATCTGGTGGTGGTGAATTCCGAGGCGATCCGGGAGAATTGCGAGGAGCCGCTAGGCTATTGCGGCATCGTCGATGTGAGCGACGAAACCAATCCCCATCTCATCTCGCTGTTCCCGCTGCCGGTGCCGCCGGAAGAAGCGCCCTACCGTAATTTCTGCGAGCGCGGTGGCCGGTTTGGCCCGCACAATCAGCACCAGCCGCAATATCAGGATATCCTCTATCAGGGCGAAGATTTGTGTTTCGTGACCTATTTCAACGGCGGTTTGCGGATCTATGACATTTCCGACGAACGGCTGCCGCGCGAAGTAGGCTATTTCTTGCCGCCCGACCCGTTGGAACGGCGCGGGTTACTGCCGGCGAGCAAGCTCGTTGCCCAAACCGAAGACGTGATCGTCGACAGCCGCGGCAACATCTTCGTGTCCGATAAGAACCATGGCATCTATGTGCTGCGCTTCAACGGCCTCAATCCCTGAGTTATCGCTGTTTGGTAAAAGCCCCTCTCCCCCTGGGAGAGGGGCTTTTACCCCATCCACAGCTAGCTAAGCTCTTTCCTGGTCCAGACCGATGCTGAACCGCCGCTGGCGTAAACGCCTGTTTGCAGCGTTGCGTTACTCAGTTCTCACCCTCTGGCTGGCGGTGGTGGTGTTCCCGCTGTTTTGGATCGTCGCCACTTCGGTGAAGCGGCCCCCCGAATGGATTGCCTGGCCGCCGGTATGGTGGTCTGCCGATCCGACCCTGGCGAGCTATTTTCGCGTCTGGGTCGACGGTGTTTTTGCGGAGCCGCGGAGCGGAACCGTCACCGAAATGCTGGGGCCGTGGGAGGCCCTGATCAACACGTTCATCATTGCGTTTACCGCTTCGACCCTGGCCACCCTACTCGCCGCGGTGATTGCCTATGGCGCCTCGCGGTATCGGATTTTGAGCGATCGGCAATTAATGGCCACACTGGTGTTGCGCCTGATTCCGCCGTTCGTGATCGCCGGACCGCTGGTACTCTGGTACTCGGTGATCGGTCTTGACGATACCAGAACCGGCCTGATCCTGCTCTATATGCTGACGACGATTCCCTATGCGCTGCTGGTGCTGAAAAGCTTCGTCGACGATATTCCCCTCGATTATGAACAGGCGGCCGAGGTGCTCGGCGCCAGCCGCTGGCAGGTCATTTGGGAAATCGTCCTGCCGCTGCTCAAGCCCGGTATCGCCGTGACGTTTCTGTTCCTGTTCATTCTCAATTGGAGCGAATTTTTTCTCGCCCTCATCCTCTCGAAAACCGATGTCTCGACCCTACCCATGCACCTCAATCGCTTAGGGGGGAATAGCGCCTACGGCATTCAGGCGGCGCTTTCCGTTGGCGCAACCATACCGCTGATCGTCATTGGCCTGCTGATCCGCAAACATCTGGTGCGCGGCCTCAGCTTTGGTTTTGTGCGCCGCGGCGGGTAGGTCGGCGTCAGCACGGTTTTCGTCGGCACCCCCACCTAAATCCTCCCCCATCAAGGGGGAGGACTTAAATCGTCATGTCGGCCACTGCCGTAACTCCCTCCCCCTTGATGGGGGAGGGCCGGGGTGGGGGTGACTTTGGTTCTTAAGGTTACGCCGTCCGCCGGTGGTCCTTCAAAATCTGTTGCCATTCTTCGCCGATTTCACCGAGCCGTGCTTCGATTGCCGCGATGAAGGTACGCGCCGCCGCGCTTAGCGGGCGGCGGCTGGGCTCGATGAGAATAAATTCAAACGTGATTTCCGGTCTGACGATCGGATTGACCGTTAAGCGCGGGCCGGCCACCTCGGCGATGCAGTTGGTGACGGGCAGGATGGTTGCCCAATCGGATTCGGCGACGAATTCGAAAATACCGGTCATGCCGTCGATATCCATGATCCGCGCGGGCGTCACCCCGGC
>JBLHKG010000244.1:0-4715 GCA_047619835.1 Alphaproteobacteria bacterium | reverse complement strand
TGACGATCGCCGTGAGAAACGCGCGCATTCGGATACGCTTGACCGCGGTGGCCAGCGCATCGGTCACACGCCTGGCAAACCGCTGACGGTCAATGTCTTCATGGCCAAAGGCCTGAACGATGCGGATGGCGTTCAGCGATTCCTCGATATAGGCGCCAACATCGGCGACCCGGTCCTGACTGGCGCGCGACAGAAGGCGCACCCGCCGACCAAGCAGGATGATCGGGGCAACCACCAGCGGCACGACAAGGAAAACGAAGCCGGTAAGGCGCGGGCTGGTGACGATCAGCATCGCGGTACCGCCCGTCAGCAGAAGCAGATTACGGAGCGCCACCGATACCTGCGAGCCGACCACGGACTGAAGCAGGGTAGTATCCGTGGTCAGGCGCGACAGTACTTCACCGACACGGGTTTCCTCAAAGAACAGGGGATCGAGAGACAATACATGACCGAACACATCACAGCGGAGATCGGCGACAACGCGTTCACCGATCCATGACACAAGAAAGAACCGCGCGAATGTTGCCGCCGTAAGCGCCATGATTACAACAAGCAAACCGATCAGTGCATTGTCGAGAAGCCCCTCACTGCCAGTGCGGAACCCTTCATCAACCAGTTCGCGCAGCCCGACCCCCATGATGAGGACCGCGGTCGCCGCCACCGTGAGGGCAACCAGCGCCCCACCAATCGCCGCCTTATACGGCGACAGATAAGGCAGGATCCCGCGCAGCGCACCGACCGCCGCGCGCGGACGCTCGTCTGCTGCAGGACCAGTACCGTCCGTTTGTTCCCTGTTGCGTCGCGCCATGATGTCCTGAATTTCCGCGAATTTTCCTGCCTAAGAACCATTCCCAATGGCGCACGTCAATCAGCGAAATTGCGTGTTCCGAAACGCTTGCAGAACCCCGCGAAGCTCGTGTATAAACCCCGCCCACGCTGGAGGATATAATGAAAGCCGAAATTCATCCCGAATATCACGAAATCACTGTCGTGATGACCGATGGAACAACCTATCAGACGCGCTCTACCTGGGGCAGCGCTGGCGACACGATGAAGCTCGAGATTGACCCGAACAGCCATCCGGCGTGGACCGGAGGCGCAGCGCGGCTCAATGAGAAGGACGGTCAGGTCGCCAAATTCAACAAAAAGTTCGAGGGCTTCGGCCTTTAACAGGCAGCCCCGCGCTTGAGACATCCGGTGGGATGTCTCCCTGTTCCTCTAGATTTGAATTGTCCGGCACCCTAGAAGGCGCGGGTCAGTCCGGTTTTCTGCTAAGCTGCTCAACCAGGGCCGTGATGCGCCGTGCACGATCGATCAGACCGCGCGCGGTCAGCGGTAACCGTCCAAGCGCCGCATTATCCATATCGTCCCGCGACTCGTTCAGCGATTCCAGACTCGCTGCGGGTTCGACATCGGCATCTTCCGGCGACAACTCACCGGCCCCCACCGCTTTCTGAAGCATCAGCCATGCCATGACATCGGTTAGCTGACGAGTGATCTGCGACAAAGCATAGGTAAGCTGCAGATTGTCGTCTTTCTGAAGGGCCTCGGCTTCCTCCCGCATGGAACCGGAAATATAGTCCCTGACCGCAACGAGAAGGTCATAGGTATCCTGATAGGCGCGTTCGACAAAAGGGTTAGCGGCCGCTGTTTCGGTCATTGTATCCATTTACCTGATTGTGCCGGAAAAAGGTTCATTAAATCCTTACGACTACATCTATTCGATTATTCGATGCGCGTCGAAACAATCGTCCTGGAACCGAAGAAGGAGCCGCCCGAAGGCGGCTCCAGTCGACTGATTGGTGTCAATCGGATGGGATGAATATCCAATGACATGACAGCGGGATACCCAACCGTCGTTTTCTTGTTAGCGGTTATATGGTTAATGAAACGTTAACAAAGGTTACTTTCCGGGATGATTTCAGACTTGCTAAACATCGTGAAAAAGAAAAAAGAGCCGCCCGAAGGCGGCTCTAAGTTCAACAGGGAGGTGTCAAAAGGATGGGATGAGGATCCAATGACGTGACAGTCGAAAATCAACCGTCATTCAGGAAATTAGTGAATTGGACTTAACCAATGGTTAACAGGAATAATTTTGTCCAAATTTTTTACAAATTTTCTATTTTTCGCTGAATTCCGGCAAACTTCTTCTGCATTATTTTTTGAACAGCGATTCGGCGCCGCTTAGATGCGCCTTTTTAGCCGCGATATCGGTCTTCGCCCGTACAATTTCTCCTTCGAGCTCGGCAACATATTCTTCGAGCTGCTCGATCGACAGGAACTCAAGGTTTTTGGGCTGCCAATCCTTGGGCCGGGCAATATCGCCTTCATCATCCATGGCGCTGATCCTTGCACAAAATTTGTGTTCTATCTTGCCAGTTTGAAGCGCGGAGGCTAGAGCACTATCCGACCAAATGGAATCAATTTGATGGGGCGTACCGGCTTCCCGGTCAGGCGCGATGTGAAGCGCGATGCGGGCGAAGCGCGCCTAACCACGGGGCAAAATAATCCCGGTCAAATGGTTCCATTTGGTCGGATAGTGCTCTAGACCTGCAACCCGTTTGCCCCCCCCGCATAGAGGCCCTTGCATGACCGAGACACTACCGGTGGAAATGACCGCGATTGAGATCGTTGAGCCAGGCGGTCCAGATGTTTTGCAACCCACCAGACGGACGGTGCCGACGCCTGAAGACCACGAGGTCCTGATAAAAGTTGCGGCCGCCGGCGTAAATCGTCCCGATGTTATGCAGCGCAAGGGCCAGTATCCACCGCCGAAGGGCGCATCGGATATCCCCGGCCTCGAAATCGCCGGTACAATTGTCGCTGTCGGCACAGGCGTATCCGACTGGCGGGAGGGCGACCAGGTCTGTGCGCTGGTCACCGGCGGTGGATATGCAGAATATTGCGTGGCGCCGGCGGCGCAATGCCTCGTCATTCCCCACGGCCTGAGCAATATCGAGGCCGCCGCAGTGCCGGAAACATTCTTCACCGTCTGGGACAACGTCTTTACGCGCGGCCAGCTGAAGGAGGGCGAGACTCTGCTGGTCCATGGCGGTTCATCCGGTATCGGCACCACGGCAATCCAGCTCGCCTGCGCGCGCGGCGCAGAAGTTATCGTTACGGCAGGCACGGCAGAGAAATGCGCGGCTTGCGAGGCGCTCGGCGCAAAACGAGCAATCAATTACCGCGACGAGGATTTCGTCGAGATCGTCAAGGAGGTAACCGGAGGCAAAGGCGTTGATGTCGTCCTCGACATGGTTGGCGGCGATTACACGATCCGCAACCTGAATGCCCTCGGACAGGGAGGCCGGCTGGTACAGATCGCCGTCCAAAATGGCACCAAAGCCGAGATCGCCCTTCATCTGATCATGATCAAGCAACTTGTTTTAACCGGATCTACCTTGCGGGCACGTCCGATCGCCGCAAAAGCGGAAATAGCCGATGCTCTCCGCGAACACGCCTGGCCGCTGATCGCGCAGGGAAAGGTCAAACCTTTGATCCACAAAACTTTTTCGCTTGACGATGCATCAAAAGCCCATGCATTGATGGACACGAGCGCACATATCGGTAAAATCGTGCTTACTGTTTAATAGCGGGTGCGGAAGTCTCTGTCGCGCCGCAGCATCAAACCTCTTACTGCTATCCGCTCCGATGAGGCGGCTGACGGTCCGGCGACGGGGGTTTTGCGCCCGCATCCTTGAGAAGGAGAGATTATATGAGCCACGTTCTGATGCCCAAGGCGACCGCCGTCTGGCTGATTGAGAACACCGCGCTGACCTTCGCTCAGGTCGCTGATTTCTGCGGCCTGCACCCACTTGAAGTGCAGTCGATCGCCGACGACGAAATTGCCGTTGGAATGGTCGGATTCGACCCGATTTCAAATGGCCAGTTAACCCGGGAAGAAATCGATCGTTGCCAGACCGATCCCGAAACAAGGCTCGAAATGGCCGAAGCAGACGTGCCGCGCCCGACGACCCGGACCAAGGGTCCCCGCTACACACCGGTGGCCAAGCGTCAGGACAAGCCCGACGCGATCGCGTGGCTGGTAAAGAATTTTCCCGACCTGTCCGACGGCCAGGTCGGTCGGTTGATTGGAACCACCAAGCCGACGATCAGCGCCGTCCGAGATCGGTCGCACTGGAACATGAGCAACATCAAGCCGCGCGATCCGGTCGCGCTCGGACTGGTCGCCCGTGAGGACCTTACCGCCGCTATTGAGAAATCCCGTCGCGCCATCGAACTCGCCGAGAAACGGCTCGCCAAACAGAAGGCCAAAACGGCGACAGATGCCGATTCGGATAGTAGCGACGGTAACGATGCGGCTACCGGATTTGCCGTTGATGCGGCCTTTGAGCCCAACGGCGGCGTCTCAACGGCGGAGAACTGACGCCGGGACGCGAGCCGGGTGCTGACAATAAACCGGGCGACCGGTAACAAAGCGCTATGTCGGTAAAGCCAGACTATCCGTTCGACACGCTGGATTATGGCGGGGTGCGCGAGGTTGCCCCCGGCATATTCTGGATTCGCATGGCGCTGCCCTTTGCGCTCAATCATATCAATCTGTGGCTGATCGCCGATGGCGACGGCTGGACGGCGGTCGATACCGGCTACAACAGCGATGAGACGCGCGGCTACTGGGAAACGATTTTCGCCGAAACACTCGACGGCAAACCCATCCGGCGCATCGTTGTCACCCATTTCCATCCCGATCATAT
>JBLHKG010000243.1:0-4718 GCA_047619835.1 Alphaproteobacteria bacterium | reverse complement strand
TTGATCTTGGGGTCGCCTCGACCACCCTGGTTGAGCTCGGCGGCTTGACGGCAGGCACCCTCTACGATCAGACCGATGTTGTCGGCACCGCCACGCTCACCGCGGGCGCCACCTTCGACGTCGATTTATTCGGCATATTCACCGCCGGGCTGGGCGATAGCTTTGATGTACTGGTTGCCGACACCATTCTTGGCGACGTCAACACGCTCAATTTCGATTTCACCAACGCGCTGCTGGCGTTGGGCCTCGAATGGAGTGCAGCTATTGTCGATAACGGCGTTGGTCGCAATGTGCTGCGCCTCACGGTGGATGTGCTGAGCCTCACGGAGCCCGTTGCAGGCGACACGATTGCCCTACCGGAGCCGTCCGGGATCGCGCTGTTCGTCGGCGGCCTGCTCGGGTTGATCGGGCTGGGGCGACGGCGAAAAACAGGCTGAGAAGTCTCGGCGACCGGCGGTAACTTCCGCTTTGCCCGATAGCGGTAGTCGGCACTTGTCCGTCCGGGACGGACGGCGGTAGTCGTCTGTCGCCGTAGAATCCTGACGGGCCGCCCTCGATTAATCCCGTTCCGGCTCTTAAACTCACCCTCCGAACCAGAAAGACAATAAAAGGGAGGCACAGGTGAAACTCTGCCGATTTAATGACGACCGGCTTGGCGTGATCGAGGGCGATGAGGTGCTCGATGTCAGCGCCGCGCTGGAGGTGCTACCCGCTGTGCGCTGGCCCTATCCCGCCGGCGATGCGATCTGCACGCACTGGGCAACCATCCGCCCGGCGATTGAGGCGGCGACGCCAGGCGCTGACCGTCACGATCTGGCGGCGGTGGCGCTGCGGAGCCCGGTCGCCAATCCGGGTAAGATCATCGGGATTGCGCGTAACCGGAAGAGTCTGGAAGCCGAAAATCTGAACTTCGGAACCATTTCCGCCAATACGCGCAAGGACAGCGATCCGATTTTCATGTTCATCAAGGCGAACAGCGCGCTGGCCGGCTCGTCGGACGGGGTGCAGCTGCGCTTTACCGACCGTCGCAACGACCCTGAAGCCGAGCTCACGATTGTGATCGGCGTGGGCGGGACCGATATCGCCTATGATGACGCGCTGGATCATGTGCTGGGCTACACCATTGGCATCGATATGACGCTGCGCGGCAAGGAGAGCCAGAGCTCGCGCAAATCAATCGACAGCTATGCGCTGATCGGTCCGTGCGTCGCCACCCTCGATGAAATCCCTGACCCGGATTCTCTGGGGTTTTCGCTTTCCATCAACGGGGCTGAAATCCAGCGCTCCAATACATCCGAGCTGGCGTTCGATATCAGAAGCCTGATCGCCCACGCCTCCACCTTCTATACGCTGCATCCCGGCGACATCATCATGGCCGGCACGCCGGTCGGGTTTGAACCGGTCCACGCGGGCGATACAATGGATGTGGATTTCGAGGGCATTGGTTCAATGCGTATCGCCATCACCGCGCATCGCTGAAAATGCTTTGGGGACAACAAACAACGTAACCAAGAGGGAATTATCATGAGGATCTGCCGGTACAACCATCCGGAAGCAGGCGCCAATCGCATCGGTCTCGTGCGGGGGGATCAGGTGTTTGACGTAACCGCCGCGCTCGATGTGCTGCCGTCTTATCGTTATCCGTTTCCGCTGGGGGATCAGCTGATTGCCAATCTGGACCGGCTCGCCCCGAAGATGGAACAGCTCGCCGATGTGGGCGAGGGCATTCCGGCGTCCTCAATTAATTTTCTGAGCCCGGTCGCCAACCCGACCAAGATCATCGGCGTGCCGCAGAATTATGAGGAACATGCGCTGGAATCGACCGCCGATGTCGGGATCTCGCAGGGCAAGCCGCGCCGCAAAATGGAAGACCAGGGGCTATTTCTTAAAGCCAACAGCGCGCTGGTTGGCCCGTCCGAAGGGGTTGCCGTCCGGTTTGACGACCGGCGCACCGATCACGAAGCAGAGCTCGGCATGATCATCGGTAAATTCGGCAGCGACATCGCCTATGACGACGCGATGGATTATGTGGCGGGCTATGCCATTGCGATGGATATGGTGGTGCGGGGACCGGAGGATCGCTCGTTCCGCAAATCGGTCGATAGCTATGCGGTGTTGGGGCCATGGCTGGTGACAGCAGATGAAATCGCCGATCCGGGCAATCTTG
This sequence comes from Alphaproteobacteria bacterium, assembly GCA_047619835.1. Classification (GTDB taxonomy): domain Bacteria; phylum Pseudomonadota; class Alphaproteobacteria; order MPNO01; family UBA2964; genus JAYOEY01. Next base: position 2,551 of record JBLHKG010000243.1, on the reverse strand, counting down.
ATTTTCATCTCTCGGTCGGTGGTGAGCTGCGCCAGAAAAACAACACCAGCAATTTGATCCTTGATTTACCGGGACAGATCGTCTGGGCCTCTAAATTTTATTCGCTGCATCCCGGAGATATCATCATGTCGGGCACTTGCGCCGGAGTGAACCGGGTAAAGGCGGGTGATGTGATGCATCTGGAGTTTGAAACCATCGGCGCGATGGATGTGCCGGTTCGGGACCATCAGGTCTGATTGTTCGTCTGGTTAAAAGAAAACGGGCGCTCCCGATGGGAGCGCCCGTTTCGCTTCTGATTATCGATAAACGTGCTTAGCGGCGGGAACCGAATAATTGCAGCAACAGCACGAACAGATTGATGAAATCAAGATAGAGATGTAGCGCGCCCATAAGTGCGAGCTTTCCACTCGTTTCATGGTCGTGATGCTCGGAATACTCATTCTTGATCTTCTGGGTGTCATAGGCGGTAAGCCCCACGAACACCAGAACACCGATCACCGAGATGGCGAAGTGTAGCGCCGAGCTGTTCAGGAACATGTTCACGACCGAGGCTATGATAACGCCGATCAGCCCCATCATCAGGAACGAGCCAAATCGTGTCAGATCCCTCTTGGTCGTATAGCCGTAGAGGCTCATCGCCGCGAAGGTGCCGGCGGTGATGAAGAATACCCGGGCAATCGACGTGCCGGTATAGATCATAAAGATGGTCGCCAGCGAGATGCCCATTGCCCCAGCAAAGACCCAGAACACCGCTTGTGCGGTAAAGAAGCTCATCTTGTGCAGGCCAAAGCTCAGCACAAGAATGAAGGCGAGTGGCGCCAGCATTACGACCCAGCGCATCATTCCGGTAAACAGCATCTGACCGAACTCGGTCATCAGCAGCTGCCCGCCGGGGCCTTCCGCTATCGATGCCTGCGCGATGAGCGCGGCAACGATGCCGGTCAGCGCGAGGCCGGAGGCCATATAATTGTATACCCGCAGCATATAGGCGCGGAGCCCTTCGTCGAAAACCGCCTGGCTGGCGGCGCTTCCAGCGTAAATCTGTCTCTCTCTACCGAAGGCCATGTGGTTCCTCGTTCAATGGCTGTTCAAACCGAAACGTAACTATGGGGATTAAACGCCGTAAATCAAGGTATTTTGAATGATTTGAAGATGTTAACCCTAATCATTGCGCAGCAGCGGCGCGGCTTTCCGGCCCAGCGACCGCCAGGTGCCGGCCAGCGCCATGAGAACGATGAAAATTGCCGCTCCGGCCGCCGTTGCCGCGACGGTCTCGGGCAGGGGCGTCCAACTCAGGCGCATCACGCGGGTCAGCACCGCCCATCCGGCGAGGGAGCCAAACAGGGCCGCCATCAAGGCCGTCGCGCCCGCCAGCAATCCGTATTCAACCAGCAGCGCCGCCAGAATCTCGCGCCGCCGCGCGCCCAGCACCTTGAGAACCACCGAATCGTATAGCCGCTGCCGCCGACCGGCGGCGATCGCTCCGCCCAGCACCAGCGCCCCCGCCAGTACGGTGATGCCGGCGATCACACGCACTGCGCCGGCAATTCGGTCCAGAATTTCGGCCAGCGCTTCCAGCACGTCGCGCACGCGGACGGATGTAATATTGGCGTAGTTTTTCGCGATGGCCGCTTCGACCGCGTCCTCCGATGTACGGGGTAGACGAACGGCGGCGATATGGGTCTGTGGCGCGCTCTCGATTACGCCCGGTGAGAAAACAATGACGAAATTGACCCGAAGCGAGCGCCATTTGATGCGTCGCAGATTGGCGATGGTCGCCTCGATAGGCCGCCCAAGCACATTGATCGTCAGACGGTCGCCGACGCCGATGCCGAACCCACGTGCCGCGCGCTCGTCAAAACTGATCAGCGGCGGGCCCTGATAATCTTTCGGCCACCAGTCGCCGGCGACGATCTCCGTTCCGTCCGGCGGGGTGGCTGACCAGGTCAGGCCCCGATCTCCGCGCAGCACCCAGCGGACGTTCGGATTAACCGCAAGGTCACGCGACGGGGTGCCGTTCACGGCGGAGATGCGCCCGCGCAGCATCGGAACGCGGTTGATATGTTCGACCGGCCCTGCTGCGCGCAGCGTGCGCTCGAAGGACGCAATCTGATCCGGCTGGATATCGATGAAATAAAAGCCGGGGGCGGCGTCCGGCATCGACCCGCGGATCTCGCGCGACAGATTGCCTTCGACCACGACGACCGCGACCAGCACGGTAAGACCGAGCCCCATCGACAGCACGATATTGGCGGTCTGCGCACCGGGACGGTGAAGATTGGCGAGGGCGAGGCGGAGCGCGGTTCTTTTCGATCCGCCGGTTCGTCGGGCAAGCGCCATAACCAGCAACCCGGCGCCCTGAAACAGGGCAAAGGCGGCAGCCGACCCGCCGACAAACCAGGTGGCCACAACCCGGTCATGCGCGGTCGTGATGACCAGTGCCGCCAGCGCGATGACACACAGCACGACCGTCAGCATCACGCCGCGACCGGGCAATGATTGCACGGGTGCGATCACATCGCGGAAGAGTCCGCTTGGCGCGACCGACGCC
>JBLHKG010000242.1:0-4722 GCA_047619835.1 Alphaproteobacteria bacterium | reverse complement strand
AGGGCGAACGATCAGGCGAGTATAGCGTGGGGGATTGGGGGTGGGTCAATCGAGCGGGCGGTAGCGGTCGCCTTTAATCGTAATAGGGGGAATCGGGCATGGACCAGCTGGCACTTGTGCGGTGGCTTTCCTCGAGTATCCGGTCCTTGGATTCCTGACACCAGCGCAGAGCATCGAAGCCGCACCAGCGCCCAAGTGTATTCTCATATTCAATTTTGCCGGTTTCGACGTCGACGTCATCCCACCGGTTATGGGTAATCTTGCCGGCGATGCGCCAGACCCGCGCCATGAAATTGGCGGTATCGCGGTCGGATGGAAAGTAATTGGCGTACATATTCGTGAGATTCCTGGATTCGTACTTGGTGCCATCCAATCGGGTCCTTTGATATTTTCGGGTCGTCAAAATCAGACTGAACGAGCAGGGCGGAAGACGGTCGACTCCCTCGGGGATCGGTTCCGCGCAAAGCCGTTCCACATCGCCGGAGGTTTCCGGCACGAAGACCACCGCGTCTGCAGATTGATAGGGCTGATCGGCACACTCTTCGAGGCCACTTACCTGAAAGTATTCGTAATGACTGTCATAAACGTCCCCATCCTTTGTAAAAAGGAACGCGACATCGGGTATCCGTTCCCGGAGGGCAAGCGTAAGCGCCCGGCAATCTTTCTCGGTGAATATGCTCCAGCGTCCCTTGACCCGAGCCGGTTTCAGCAGGTCGCGGAGTGCTTTTTCATCAGGATCGGTGGTTGGCAAGGCAGCCTCGTACCCGGTTAATCCTTTTTATGAGTCTGTCTAAGCATATCACGAATTTCCTCATCGTAGGATTCGACATATTTCTGTTTATCAACGCCCTTGCGGGGTTTGGGGATTGTCATCAGATGGTGTTTTGAATCTTTATTGTTGAGAACTTTCATCACCTGATGCTGTTCACGTGGTTTGAGTTTCCCCGTTCGCCGATAGATATCAACCGTATTTATCAGGTATATGTCCCCGGCATCGATGTCATCGCCAAACCCTTCGGGCGGCGGCTGATAGAAGCCGAGATTGCTGGGCGATCACATCGCCGGACCGGTTGGCGGGGCGCAGGCCAGGTCCAACGGAATCGTGCAGAAACAGGCGTGGTCTTGCCATGCGTTAAATCGTTGTCGTTGGGTGTCTGTGGGGGGATGAGGGGGGAACGCAAAACGGCCGCCCGCAACAAAGCGGGCGACCGCAGAGGATCGGGGTCAGTCAGAAATTGATTTGATCAGGAAGATGGAAACAAAAAGCCGCCGCCCCTCGCGGAGCGCAAGTTTAGATCATTTGTGCCGGTGGTGTCGTGTAGCCATCCGCCGGGCGAAGGCTCTGATCAAGGCGTCGCTGCGGGTCGCTGCGACACCATTCGAGCGCATGATGGCCGGCGACCGGTCAGCCTGCTAATCGTAATAGGGGGAATCGGGCATTGACCAGCCGGCACTTGTGCGGTTTCTTCCCTCGAGTACCCGGTCTTTGGATTCCTGACACCAGCGCAGGGCATCGAAGCCGCACCAGTGCCCGGGGACATTTTCGTGTAAAATCTCGCCGGTTTGTTCATCGACTTCATCCCAGCGGTTATGGGTGATCTTGCCGGCAATGCGCCAGACCCGCGCGAGGAAATTGGCGGTATCGCGGTCAGACGGAAAATAATTGGCATACATATTTGTAAGACCCCTGGATTCGTACGTGGTGCCATCCGGCCGGGTCCCTGGATAGGCTTTCGTCGTCAAAATCAGACAGAAGGAACAGGGCGGAAGACTGTTGATTCCCTTTGGAAGCGGTTCCGCGCAAAGCCGTTCCACATCCCGTGAGGATTCGGGGACGATGACCACCGCGTCTGCAGATTGATAGGGTTGGTTGGCGCATTCTTCGAGGCCATCTACCTGAAATAATTCGTAATGGCTGTTCCTAACATCTCCATCCTCTGTAAAAAGAAATGCGACATCCGGTATCCGCTCCCGGAGGGCAAGCGTAAACGCCCGGCAATCTTTCTCGGTGAATATGCTCCAGCGTCCCTTGACCCGCGGTTGCGGCGGCGCGCGGCGGGGTTTCAGAAGGGCGCGGAGTTCTTCTTCGTTCATTTCATCATCGGACATGTCCGCTGCTCCATGCGATCAATTAACCTTCTTGAGGCGCTCCAGCATATCATGAAACTGTTCTTTGTAACGTTTGACGACCTCCTCCATTTGTTCACTATTGCGCGTTTTAGGAACAGTCATGAAATGATGGTCGGAGGTTTTGTTTTTAAGTACCTTGACCCTCTGCCATTCTTCGCGCGGCTTCAGCTCACCGGTTCTCAGGTAGATATCGACTGTATTGATAAGAATTATCGTTTTGGTGTGCTTGATCTGAACCGCGATATCGAGCCAGGACCGGTTCCGGTTGGGGCTGCCCTCAACCTTCAGGTCCTCATGGGGAGGCAACGGAAATTCCTTCCGATATTTTTCGTATTTATCAAACCCGCCTGAGATAACCTCCAGCTCAATTCCTTGCTGCTTGCCCAGCTCAACAAGGTAGTCCGCAACAACGGTGTTCCATCGCCGCGTCCTTGCATTGCCGGCGCGATAGAAGATATGGGCCTGCCGCCAGAACTCATCGTCTTCGAGGGATTCATAAATCACCTTGTTTGGTAATTTAGGTGCAGCTGGAAATTCGGTGCGGTCGGGCAGTTTGTCAGGATCGCCAGGAAACCCCTCGATTGAGTTATCCGCTGGTCGGTCTTCCGGGAACTTTTCGACATTGTCGGGCTTGATGGGATCGCCGGGAAAAGGCGGGTTAGGTTCGAGTGGCGGAGAGGGGTCGCGGTTGGAGGGATTTTGCCGATCCTTTTCCTGGCGGCGCTTTTCCAACTCTATTGCCGCATCGCCGCCTTTGAGGATACCCATGTCCCGGAGGGTTTTTTTGAGCTGGCGATACGCGGCGGGGCCGTGCTTGATCGCCCCTCTACCGAGAGCGCCCAAGAACGCCACCTCCGTCTCGCCCGGCCGAGTACCTGGCCGGCCCTCGGATTTCTTCAGCGCGTCGAGGGTTTCCCCGTCCGGGTCGATGAAGCCGTCTTCGGTGAGCCCCTGATCGCGCTGGAGCTCGCGGATGGCCTCGACCAGCTTGGTGTCGACAAAGGGCGGCGGTTCGCTGGTGCGGTCGAGCGGGTAACGACCTAGTTCGGCGAGGGCCTGCTTGACCTGAGTGACGTCTTCCTTGGCGTTCTCGCCGCGCGCGCCGACGCGGCCGCTGAGCGCGAGATCTTCCAGCGCGAACCCGGCCTCCTCGGGCGCATCGTCGTCAAACGCCGCGAGATTGCGTTCGGTCTCGCCGCCGGGCTCCAGCCTTCCATCGATTTGCAACCCGTTATCGGTTTGAAATGCCCGGACCGCCGCATAGAACCCGGCATCGATGTCATCGCCAAACCCTTCGGGCGGCGGCTGATAGAAGCCGAGATTGCTGAGGCGCTGCTTGACGGCGATCACATCGCCGGACCGGTTGGCGGGTCGCCGGCCGGGTCCGACGGAGTCGTGCAGAAACAGGCGTGGTCTTGCCATGCTTTAAATCCTTGTCGTTGTGGGTTGGGAGAGGGGAGTGAGGGGGGAACGCAAAACGGCCGCCCGCAACAAAGCGGGCGACCGCAGACAATTGGGGTCAGTCAGGAATGGGTTTGATCAGGGAGATGGAAACAAAAAAGCCACCGCTCCTCACGGGGCGCACGGCTCGATTAGCGATCATCAATCATCAATTATATCGATGCCGTAATATTCGAACTGCGATAAAATGAGCATTTTTGCGAGTTCGGTGGCTTGGTCGGAATAGGCGCCGTAAATTTTCTTTTTCGAGGTCAGGACCCCGGGGCATTCGACCGCGCAGTACCAACATCCATCCTCCGGCTCCTGGGCCGGCGAAGCGAAGGTTGCGGTAACCTCCGTGATCTTGCCATCGGATTGTTTCCGCCGGCCTCGAAGAATGAATGCAGGATCAGTCATCGGCCCCTAATTGTTATAGGTATCAAGCGGTGGCAGGCGTTCCATGAGCGTTCCTCCCAAGCAGGAACCATAGCGAAACGTGGCGGAATGGAAACACCTCGCTGCGGCACGCTTTCCGCGTCGAGCCTCGATAGCACGACAGACGGGTATATCGACGTTCCGGTATAAATGATCGCATTGTTTTTGATAGTCTTCGTCGTCTTTTGATGAAGCCGCAACAATCGACCCGCTATCGGGCGTATTGGGTTCCAATAGGCCGGTGATCTTAGAGGCGGTTTCTCCGTCAGGTCGGATGAGGCCATCCACATGCAAATTTTGCTGTTTTTGAAATGACTTGATCCCGTCAAAGAGCGAATCCTCAGTGGTATCGTTAAGTTCGCCAGCAGCTGTCTGGTAGTGCCCGAGGCGTTGTAAAGAGCGTTTGACGATTATTACGTCGTTTGGCTCCACGCGGTGCGAGCACTGAGCGGACGGGTCGTGAGCATCGGCGATAATTGCTGCATTTTGGGCACCTGTTTATGTGACTGCGATTGGACGGTAGGCATCCGAAAAAAGCGATTGGCGGAGATGCCGCGAGATTCGAACGGAGAATTTCAGATAAGCGTCAGACGACAACGGCCGCCCGCTTCATTGTGGGCGACCGCAGACGACCGGGGTCAGTCGGAAACTGGTTTGATCAGGGAGATCGACACAAAAAAGCCGCCGCCCCTCGCGGGGCGCACGGCTGTTTCATAT
>JBLHKG010000241.1:0-4724 GCA_047619835.1 Alphaproteobacteria bacterium | reverse complement strand
TGTCCCGGCTGGCGCGTTCATATGGCCGAGATAAGCGTAATCGCCTTCGACAACGACTTGCCCGCCGCCGGGGCAGTCGAGCCATGCGATCTCTCTAATTCCTGAAATGCTGCTCATGCTGGGATGTTAGATGAGGTCAACACCGACAGCAACGCGGGAAACGGCAGCCCCCGTATATTTCGGGTTTATCGCTAGCCTTTCTGATTGACCCTAAAAAATATGGACCTCTTTGAAAATAAGGCCCTCTATTTCGGTGTTTCCGGACGATTGAACGCCTTTCCTCAGGCTCTTTCGCAGATCCTGTATGTCCACTTTCTGGTCTTTTGAGTCGAACTGGTTGAGATCGGAAGCCATGCGGGTGACGATGTCCGTCAGCTTTTTTTCTAGCTCGGCATTTTGTCCGCTATTTTTGAGTTGCAGCCCCACCCGAATGTGGATGACACGTTCTTCATTGCCGGAGCGAATATTAGCGGTAATTTCTGGTAGCTCGTAGATAAGCGTTTTTTGATCCAGTATCGGCGCCGTCGCCGCCGCCGCAGCGAGGAACGGCAAATTGATGCCGAATTTGTCGCCGAGCAAAAAGGCAAAGATAACATTTCCAGCAAGGCCAAGAATCAGTGCCGCGATCATCAGCCATCCGCGCGACTTGCCGCTCTCCGATGGGTCTGTACCGAATTGTGCCGAGTTTTTGCCACTGCTCTTGCTTTTGGCGCGAGCTGCGGCAAGCTTTTTGGCAGCCTTTTCACCGGCCTCTACTTTGTCTTTCTGATTAAAATAGCTAAAGACCGTCTTTTCGCGGAAAGTCCCTGCGTCTTCGTCGTAAGTTTCCTCAACCACCTTGACGCCGTCATTGGTCCGGTCAGCGGCAAATTTGTTGGCAGCGGCCATGGCGGCGCCCTGGTCGGCACCGCGGGAATCAGTAACCCACTTCCCCTTGCGGAGGATGCGAACCTCAAAATTGCCAAGTCCCGTAGCCATCGATCCTATTCCCGATATTTATGTTCCAAATAATACTATAATCAACGAATCAATGAATGCAAATAATATCAAATAAAAATAAATAAAAATTATTTATATTATAATAATAAAATTGTTTATTAAATTGAATAAAAATTTATACAAATTATTTTATTCGGAATGGACAAGCATCTCCTGGTCATCCTTGTCGACTTGCCCGCTGTGGTCCGGCGCGCTACCACAGTCTGCAAGGCAGGTTTGTCGCAATGATAAGGGACGAGAGAGGTCTTTATATGGTCGACCAAGTCGATTGCGTCGTGATCGGCGCAGGTGTTGTCGGGCTCGCGGTCGCGCGGCGGTTGGCGCTTGCCGGCCGGGACGTCGTGGTGCTGGAAGCCGCTGAGGCCATCGGCACGGAAACAAGTTCGCGGAACAGTGAAGTCATTCACGGTGGGATCTATTACCCTACGGATAGTCTGAAAGCGCGCTTCTGCGTCGCCGGCAGGCAGGCGTTATATGAGTTCTGCGACTCACATGGGGTTCCTCATCGCCGCTGCGGAAAATTTATCGTCGCGACGAGTGATGAACAGATGCCGGAACTCGAGCGGCTGAAAAATGTGGCTGCCGCGAACGGCGTTCCGGATCTTGAATGGCGGACGCCGCAGGAGGTTGCCGCCGAGGAGCCAGCGGTTTTCTGCGTTGGCGCCTTGTGGTCTCCATCGACCGGCATTATCGATAGTCACGGGCTGATGCTCGCCTATCAGGGCGATGCCGAGACCAATGGGGCTATGATCGCTTTTCTTACGCCGGTGATTGGTGGGCGGATCGAGGACGACGGTATTTTGCTCTATACCGGCGGTGAAGCGCCTGCCGAGCTTAAGGCGTCGATCGTCGTGAACTCGGGCGGGCTTCATGCGCCGAAGGTGGCCGCTTCGATCGAGGGATTTCCGTCTGAACATGTGCCGCCGACCTATTATGCGAAGGGCAATTATTATTCATTGATCGGCAAGCCACCGTTCACGCGGCCGATTTATCCGGTCCCCGAAGCCGCTGGCCTTGGTGTTCATGTGACGGTCGATCTTGGCGGGCAGGTCCGTTTCGGACCCGACGTCGAGTGGATTGACGAGATAGAGTATGACGTCGATCCACGCCGTGCGGATTCGTTCTACGAGGCGGTCCGCCGATACTATCCGGCCCTGCCAGACGGTGCGATTCAACCGGGTTACAGCGGCATCCGGCCAAAAATCCAGGCTCCCGGCGAGCCGGCCAAGGATTTTATCGTGCAAGGGCCCGGCGTGCATGGAATAGAGGGGCTGGTCAACCTGTTGGGGATTGAATCTCCCGGGCTGACGGCATCGCTCGCAATCGCCGATCATGTCACGGGTATACTTGGGCTTGCTAAATCAAACCTTTAGGGTAATTATCCGCGCCCGTTCGGGGGTGGCGCGAGGGTCTTGAACATCAGAGGCCCAATCGCCAAATCGAAGTCTACCAAGTTTACGGATATGGATGCGAACTGCGCGACGGCGCAAAGGAGAAGCACGGGCAATGGATCGAATGCTCCAGTTAGAAGGGCTGACAAAGCGATTTGGTGATTTCACGGCGGTTGACGGGATCAGTTTTTCCGTTCACCGAGGTGAAGTTCTAGGCTTTCTTGGCCCCAACGGTGCCGGCAAAACAACGGCCATGCGTATGGTCACCGGCTTTCTGCCGCCGACATCGGGCACCGCCATTGTTGCCGGCCATGACGTGACGCTGGAGCCGATTGCCGTCAAATCCCGGATCGGTTATCTGCCGGAGGGTGCGCCGTTATATGAAGATATGACGCCGCTTGAGCTGCTTGGCTTTGTCGCCGAAGTTCGCGGCATCTCCGGCGCTGACAAGCGCAAGGCAATCGACCGCGTAGCTGATGTCATTGATATAGGCGCGGTCATGCGCCAGTCGATCGGCACATTGTCGAAGGGCTTTAAGCGGCGCGTCGGCATCGCCCAGGCGATCTTGCACGACCCCGAATTGCTGATCCTTGACGAGCCGACCGACGGGCTCGACCCCAACCAGAAACATGAAGTTCGGCGCCTGATTAACGAAATGGCCGAAAACAAGGTGATCGTGATTTCAACCCATCTGCTGGAAGAGGTCGAGGTTGTCTGTACCCGGGCCATCGTTATCGCACGCGGAAGTGTCGTCGCGGACGGTACTCCGGCGGACCTCGAAGCGCGCTCGATCTATCACAATGCGGTGACTATTCGCCTCGATGCCAGCCAGCTCGATAGCGGGAAGACCAGGATTGAAGCGGTCGCTGACGTGGATCGCGTCGAGACTGTTCAGGGAAACAGCGTCGGCGACGAACTCATTGCCTTTCCAAAGGAGGGCAAGGTGATCGTCGATGCGGTTGGTGGCGCCTTGAACGGTGCCGGGATCAACGTTCACGAAATTCGTTCCGAGCGGGGGCGCCTTGATGAGGTGTTCCGCCGGCTTACAACCGCAGCATGACGGGGGCTGTGATGTCAGCAAGTTGGGCAATCTGTAAACGCGAGCTTCGGGCCTATTTCACGACCCCGCTCGCCTATGTTTTTATCGTGATCTTCCTTGCCCTGAACGGGACAACAGCCTTCTTCTTCGGCGGACTGTTTGACCGGGGGCAGGCGGACATGCAGCCGCTGTTCGGGTTTCTGCCGTGGCTATATCTGATCCTCATTCCTGCGGTCGCCATGCGCCTCTGGGCCGAAGAACGGAAATCAGGGACGCTGGAGCTGATCATGACGCTGCCGGTCTCTACCGCGCAGGCGGTGTTTGGCAAATTTCTTGCAGCGTGGATTTTTACCGGCCTCGCACTGCTTCTGACCTTTCCGGTCTGGATTACGGTCAATTATCTGGGTGATCCGGATAACGGGGTGATTGTCGCCAGTTATATCGGTGGCCTGTTGATGGCGGGAGCCTATCTTGCGATTGGCGGTTTTGTCTCGGCCATGACGAGAAATCAGGTGATTGCCTTTGTGATCGGCGCTGCCGTAATTTTCCTGTTTATGATGAGCGGGCTGGAACTCGTTATGGGGATTTTCCAGGGCTGGGCGCCTGAACTGGTGATCGACGTGGTGCGTTCGTTCAGCTTCCTGGTGCATTACGACGCAATCGTACGCGGTGTGATCGATATTCGGGATCTGATTTTCTATCTGGCAGTCATGGGCGTCTTCCTGTTCGCCAATGTCGTGGTTGTTGATCTGAAGAAGGGGGCCTGAGAAAACGATGGCTGGCGGCATGAAAAATTGGGATCGCAGGACGCTGAGCTATGGCGGTCTCGTTGTGGCGGCGGTGTTCTTTGTCGCGCTTCTCGTGTTTTCGACAGAGGCACTGCGCAATGTCAAGATTGATTTGACGGAAGCAAAGGTTTTCACACTTTCTGAAGGCACCAAGGAGGTGCTCGCCAATGTGCGAGAGCCGGTAACCCTCCGCTATTTTATATCAGACGATCTGATGGACCAGAGCCCGTCGCTCAAGGATTACGGTCGCGGTGTCCAGGAGTTGCTTGAGCGATATGCTGAGCTGTCGAAGGGCCGGGTGAAGCTCGAAGTAATCCATCCCGAGCCGTTTTCGCCGGAGGAGGATCGTGCCGTCGGATTTGGCCTGCATGGTGTGCCGATTACCCAGGCCGGCAATCTCGGCTATTTCGGCCTTGCCGGAACAAATACCACCGACGATCTGGATGTGATTGCGTTCTTTTCGCCGCAGCGCGAGCGTTTCCTGGAATACGATCTGAGCCGGCTGGT
>JBLHKG010000240.1:0-4739 GCA_047619835.1 Alphaproteobacteria bacterium | reverse complement strand
GGGTAAAACGCCTGCTCGATGCCGCCAAGGCCGGGCACGGTGGAACGCTGGATCCGCTGGCAACCGGTGTACTGCCGATTGCGCTGGGTGAAGCGACAAAGACGGTTTCCTATGTCATGGACGGGCCTAAAGCCTATCGCTTCACGCTTTGCTGGGGAGATGCCCGCGATACCGACGACGCCGAGGGCGCCGTGATCGCGACCAGCGAAATCCGGCCTGATAAAATGGCGATATCGGCTGCTCTCCGGCATTTTATTGGTGAAATAGAACAGACCCCGCCCGCTTACTCAGCGATTAAAATTGACGGCAAAAGAGCCTACGCAATGGCGCGTGCCGGCGAGGTGGTGAAGATTGCTGCACGGCACGTGCGGATAGACGGCATTACCCTGATCGGTCAACCCGACGCGGATCATGCCATTTTTGAGGTTAAATGCGGCAAAGGGACCTATATTCGGTCGCTTGCACGCGATCTTGCGGCCAATTTGGGAACATGCGGGCATGTCAGCGCCCTCCGGCGCACGGCATCCGGCCCTTTTACCGAAGATTGTGCGATTTCGCTGGAATCTCTGGAGTCGCTGGTGCATAGTGCGCCGCCTTCCGACTACCTGCTCGCAATTGAGACCGCGCTGGACGACATCCCGGCGCTGGCCCTGAATGCAGCCCAGGCCGACCATCTGAAACATGGTCGCCCGGTACGGGTGCAAGGAGAGGGAGGACGCATCTTTGTCGATACAGAATCGCTGAATGACGGAGATGTGCTGTGCGCCATGGCCGATGGTCGGCCTGTCGCGCTCGCCCGGTTCGAGGACGGTGAAATCCGCCCCGTCCGGGTGCTCAACATCTAAAGATAAGGAGAAAACGATGTCGATTACGCAAGAGCGCAAGGCTGAGCTCATTGTTGAGTACGGTCGGGCAGAGGGCGACACTGGTTCGCCCGAGGTGCAGGTTTCCATCCTGACAGAACGGATCATCAACCTGACTGAACATCTTAAAATCCACCACAAGGATTTCCACTCTCGTCGGGGCCTGCTGATCATGGTTAGCCTGCGGCGCCGATTGCTGGATTATCTGAAACGTGAGAATCAGCCGCGTTACGAAACGCTGATCAAATCACTGGGACTACGGCGCTAAACACGCCGTCTGTCTGCCGGACCGCGGCATGGGCCGTTGGTCAGGCGATGCCCGCCTTGCACAGGAGGTGTGGACGGGTATGGAGAAGCGGGGCAACGGTGCTGCCGCTTCAAGGTCTTGGGCGCATAGGCGCATAAGACCACGAAAAAAGGTATGGAAGACATGTTTACAGAACATCGTATTGAAATTACGTGGGGCGGGCGCCAGCTCGTTCTCGAAACCGGCAAGATCGCGCGTCAGGCAGACGGCGCGGTTATGGCCACCTATGGCGGCACCAAGGTGCTGTGCACGGCGGTTGCGCAAAAATCGCCGAAACCCAACATAGATTTTTTCCCCCTGACCGTTAATTATCAGGAAAAGACATTTGCCGCCGGCAAGATTCCGGGCGGCTTCTTCAAGCGCGAAGGGCGCCCTTCGGAAAAGGAAACGCTGACCTCACGCCTGATCGACCGGCCGATCCGTCCGCTCTTTGCCAAGGGTTTCCGCAACGAAACCCAGGTGATCTGCACGGTTCTCAGTCACGATCTTGATAACGATCCCGACGTTGTTGCGCTGGTCGGCGCCTCTGCGGCGCTGACGATCTCCGGCATTCCCTTTATGGGGCCGATTGGCGGCGCGCGGGTTGGTTATGTGAACGGCGAATTTGTTCTCAATACCTTGCCGGATCAGGCGGAAAATTCGCAGCTCGACATGATCGTCGCCGGCACTGGCGATGCGGTCCTGATGGTGGAATCGGAAGCCAGCGAGCTGTCCGAGGAGATGATGCTCGGGGCGGTGATGTTCGCGCATCGCGAATTCCAGCCGGTGATCCAGGCGATCATCGATCTGGCCGAGAAATGCGCCAAGGATCCGTGGGATGTACCGGAGCCTCCGCCCGAAAAGGCGGCGCTTGCAGCCCGCGTTCGTGAGGCTTCCGAAGCGTCGCTGCGGGATGCCTATGGCGAAACCGTCAAGCAGGCCCGGGTCGAAAAGATCTCGGCAGCCAAGGCGGCCGCGCTTGCGACGCTCGGTCTCGATGACGCGGAGCGCGACATGGCGGGCGGAATTCTCAAAGACGTCGAGAAGTCGGTCGTACGCGGCAACATCATCAAAACCGGTCAGCGGATCGACGGTCGCGATACCAAGACGGTGCGGCCGATCATGTCCGAAGTCGGCATCCTGCCGCGTTCTCATGGCAGTGCGCTGTTTACCCGCGGCGAAACCCAGGCCTTGGCCGTGGCCACGCTGGGCACCGGCCAGGATGAGCAGATCATCGATGCGCTCGACGGCGACTACCGTGAGCACTTCATGCTGCATTACAACTTCCCTCCCTACTCGGTCGGTGAAGCCAGCTTCCTGCGTTCGCCAGGTCGGCGTGAAATCGGTCATGGCAAGCTTGCCTGGCGGGCGATTCGCGCCGTGTTGCCGACGAAGGAAGTCTTCCCCTACACCATTCGCGTGGTGTCGGAAGTCACCGAATCCAATGGATCGTCGTCGATGGCAACGGTCTGTGGCACATCGCTTTCATTGATGGATGCCGGTGTTCCGATCAGCCGTCCGGTGGCGGGTATCGCCATGGGGCTCATCAAGGAAGAAGAAGGCTTTGCGGTGCTGTCGGATATTCTCGGTGACGAGGATCATCTCGGCGATATGGACTTCAAGGTCGCCGGTACCGATCAGGGCGTGACGTCGCTCCAGATGGACATCAAAATCACGGGCATTACCGAGGAGATCATGGAGATCGCTCTCGGCCAGGCGCGTGAGGGACGGCTGCACATTCTGGGCGAGATGGCCAAGGCGATCTCATCGGCGCGCGATTCGGTCAATGATAATGCACCGCGTATCACCACGCTGAGCATTCCGAAGGACAAAATCCGTGAAGTGATCGGGACGGGCGGCAAGGTCATTCGCGAGATCTGCGAAGTCACTGGCGCCAAGATCGACATTGATGACGACGGCACAGTCAAGGTCGCCGCGGTTGACGGCGACGCCGGACAGGCCGCGATTGACTGGATCCGGTCAATCGTTGCCGAGCCGGAAGTCGGCACGATCTATAAAGGCAAGGTCGTGAAGGTGGTCGATTTCGGCGCCTTCGTGAACTTCCTGGGCGCGCGCGACGGGCTGGTGCATATCAGCGAGTTGGCGCCGCAGCGGGTTGGCAAGGTGACCGACATCGTCAATGAAGGCGATGAGGTCCAGGTCAAGGTGATGGGCATCGATGATCGCGGCAAGGTCAAGCTGTCGATGAAGGCGGTCGATCAGGAGACCGGTCAGGAAATCAGCGATAAACCCCCGGAACCTGCCGAGGGCGCCGTTGCCGAATAACACCCGCTCATGCCGGTTCGCTGAATCGGTGAGGTTATAGCGACAGGGCGGAACCGTGCGAAACAGCGGTTCCGCCCTTTTGTTCCTATTACCGCAGGTTGGTATTACATCGTTGACCTAAAAATAAAAATATCGCGGCAACACTGGTCATTTCGAATGCGCTTCATATACACAGTAGTAAGGGACGTGAAGGATTGCTGCGAAGCCTGAACAGGTTGTTGAGCGGTCTTACCGTGGTGCGCAGGCCGGTCTGCGCAATCGAGGGGATGGAGAGCGCCTATAGTGCGCTTATGATAGGCAAATGACGGAAACAGCAAACCAAACGGCGCCCGTCGGGGATCGCGACAGCTTTTCCTATGACGATCTTCTGGAATGCGGCCATGGTCGGCTGTTTGGCGCAGGCAATGCGCAGCTTCCGCTGCCGCCAATGTTGATGTTCGACCGGATTACCCGGATTACTGCGGATGGCGGTGCTCACGGTAAGGGTGAAATCGTCGCCGAACTCGATATCAAACCCGATTTATGGTTCTTTCCGTGTCATTTCGAAGGCGATCCGGTCATGCCGGGTTGTCTCGGTCTGGATGCGCTATGGCAGCTGACCGGGTTCTTCCTTGGGTGGACCGGTGCGCCGGGGCGCGGCAGGGCGCTCGGCGTTGGTGGTGTTAAATTCAATGGGCAGGTTACGCCAGACGTAAAATTGCTGACCTACCGCGTCGAATTAAAGCGCGTGCTGCGCCGGGGTTTTGCGATCGGCATCGCCGATGGCACGCTGGACGCGGACGGAACGACGGTTTACGAAACGCAGGATCTTAAGGTCGGCGTATTTACCTCCACCGAGGACATGTGAGGGAATGATGAGACGGGTTGTTGTCACAGGAATGGGTATTGTCTGTAGCATAGGCAATAACAAGGACGAGGTCGTCCAATCGCTCCGCGAGGGGAAATCCGGCATCGTCCATTGTGACGATTACGCCGAACGGGGCTTTCGCAGCCATGTTCATGGCGCGCCGCAGATCAATCTGGATGAAACGGTGGATCGCAAGCAGCGGCGCTTTATGGGCGATGGCGCGGCCTATAATTATCTGGCGATGTTGCAGGCCATTGAGGATTCAGGGCTTGAGGAGAACGAGGTCTCCAATGAGCGCACCGGGCTGATCATGGGTTCCGGCGGGCCGTCGACCAAGAATCTGCTCGCTGCGCTGGATACCGCGCGGGACAGGGGCGCAAAAAAAGTCGGTCCGTTTATGGTGCCCCGCACCATGTCAGCAACCAATTCCGCGACCATTGCTACCGCCTGCAGGATC
>JBLHKG010000239.1:0-4741 GCA_047619835.1 Alphaproteobacteria bacterium | reverse complement strand
TCGGCAATCGGGCCGAGCCCCAGCACGAGCGCCAGCAGGATCACGGCGTGCAGCGCGCCGGACACAGGCGTTCGTCCACCCGCCCGAACATTGACCACGGTTCGCATCGTTGCGCCGGCGCCTGGCAATCCACCGACCAGCCCGGCGACCATGTTGCCGATTCCCTGGCCGATCAGTTCGCGGTTCGAATTATGGCGCGTACGGGTGATTGAATCGGCGACCAGCGACGTCAGCAGACTGTCGATCGACCCCAGCAGCGCAAGGATCAGAGCCGGCTGGACGATCTTGGGCAGCTGGTCGAGGGCGATGGCCGGCAAATGTAAATCGGGAAGTCCTGTTGGCACAGAACCAATCACCGGCGCTTCTTGCAGCACGAAGATTGCCGCCAGCGTGCCAAAAATCAATGCGGCGAGGGGCGACGGCAGCAGGGCGCGTAACCGTGCCGGCCAGAAGATTGCGATACCGAGGGACAGGCAGCCGATGGCAAGCGCTTGTGGATTAAGTTGCTGAATTGCCTGTGGCCACGCCTGGAGAGCGCCGAGCGGCCCGCCTGGGACTACTGCCAGCCCAAAAAACGGCAGAACCTGAATCATGATGATGATGACGCCAATTCCGGACATGAATCCTGAAACAACGGAATAGGGCGTATAGGAGATAAAACGACCGATGCGCAGCGTGCCGAACAGCACCTGGATCGCGCCGCCCATGAAGACAATCGCAAAGGCTTCCCCGAGATTGCCGGCATGGTCCGTGACGATCACCGCCATCACCACCGTCATCGGGCCGGTGGGTCCGGACACCTGCGAATTCGTTCCGCCGAAGATCGCGGCAAAAAAACCGACGGCAATAGCACCATAAAGCCCCGCAATCGCACCGACGCCAGAGGCTACGCCGAAGGCGAGCGCCAACGGCAGGGCAACGACGGCTGCCGTCATCCCGCCGTAAATATCGCCTCGAACTGTCTTTAAATCCCGCGGCAACAGCAAACCAACCTCAAATCTCTTGGCCGTTCAGGTTAGCAGTCAGGTCTAGCCTGTAACAGATGGCATGGACCGTGGTCTTAACCGGGATCAATAACTCCGTTCCATCTTGAGCCATTGATAGCGGCTGGTTGATTTGATCGCGACTGGTTTGACCGAAATGCCGCGGAGAACATCGAGTTTGATGGTTGTTCCGGCAGAACCGCTCGTCCAGATCTTGCGGTAGAAATCAGCCAGACCGGTTACTGGCGCGCCGTTGACGCCAACCAGCATGTCGCCGGGCTCGATACCTGCTTCAGAAGCGGGCCCGCCTTGGGCAAGACGCGATACGAACAGCCGGCCGCGGAGCTCGTCGGCATAGACACCAAGCCACGGCCTCAGCGGCCCTTGCACGCGGCCTTTGTCGAGCAAATCGGCGAAGATGGGTTTCAGCATATCGATCGGCACAAACATGTTGCCGGGTAGCTGCATACTCGGCGCGGCGGCGTCGGCGATGATCAGCGAACCGATGCCGACCAGCTTTCCATCCGAAGAAAACAGCGCGGCGCCGCCAAAAACCGGGTGGGCCGGCACGGTATAGATCGCGCGCTCCAGCAAATATTCCCAGCTGCCTGCAAAGGGTCTGCGGGACACCACCATCGCCGGCATTGTCATTTCCTGTCCACCATGGGCGACGGCCAGCACCTGATCGCGCACATCGATTTTGCCGGAATCGCCAAGCTCTGCCGGTTTGATGCCCAGCGGTTCGGTCGCGCGCACCAGCCCCAGACCGGTGTCGTGGTCATAGGCCACCGGCTTTGCCGCGACGGTGCGACCGTCCGCGAGTCCGATATCGACTCGGTCGGCCTCCAGCATCAGATAGCCGATGGTGAGTACCAGGCCGCTCGAATCAATCACTACACCGCTGCCTTCGCGCTTTGTGCCGAGTCTCTTTGCCGTACGGGCGCCGGCGGGTACGGAAGCGGTAATTTTGACCACGGCAGCGAGGATTGAGGCGACGTCCGGGGTATTTTTCGCTGTCTGGGCCGTGGCGGAGCCGACGACAGACGAAAACAGGACGAAGAATAGAACCAGAAAGCGCGATTTCTGCATGAGACTGCTCTTCCGAGGCTGCGTTCTGGGGAACGATATAGCGAGGGAAGCTCTTCCGACAAGCTCATTGCTTGATCTTGCGGGCAAACCTCTGGAGATCCAGACGCCAGATCCGGCAATGTGTGAAGGTGATTCGTCAATCGCCCGGCGGCTGCCGCGTTGATGTGATAAAAACAGCGCCATGTCTGACGATACGACCCTAAAGCCCTCGGAACGGCCCCCTGCGGCGCCGGCGCCCTATCTTGAGACCCTGAACCCGGATCAGCGTGGTGCGGTCGAGACGCTGGACGGGCCGGTTCTGGTTTTGGCCGGCGCCGGTACCGGCAAAACGCGGGTTCTGACCACACGGCTCGCCCATATTCTGGTGACCCAGCGCGCCTGGCCGTCGCAGATTCTGGCGGTGACCTTCACCAACAAGGCAGCGCGGGAAATGCGGGAGCGAGTCGCCCGTCTGGTCGGACCGGTGGCCGAGGATATGTGGGTCGGCACTTTTCATTCAGTGGCGGCGCGCATTCTCAGGCGGCATGCCGAACTGATCGGGCGCAAATCCAATTTTACCATTCTTGATACCGACGATCAGTTACGCCTTCTGAAACAGGTCATTCAGGTGGCTGATATCGATGACAAGAAATGGCCGGCCCGGGCGCTGCTTGCCATCATTCAGCGCTGGAAGGACCGGGCACTGATGCCCGACAAGGTTCCGACAGCGGAAATCGGCGAGTTCGCCAACGGCCGGACGATTGAGCTGTATCGCGACTATCAGGGACGGCTGCAAACGCTCAATGCCTGCGATTTTGGCGATCTGCTGATGCTCAATGTCGAACTGTTTACCGCTGACGCATCCGTGCTGGCCGATTATCAGCGGCGCTTCCGCTATATCCTGGTGGATGAGTATCAGGATACCAACGTGGCGCAGTATCTCTGGCTGCGGCTTTTGGCGCGCGAGCACCGGAATATCTGCTGCGTCGGCGACGACGACCAGTCGATCTATTCCTGGCGAGGCGCCGAGGTCGGTAACATCCTGAGGTTCGAAAAGGATTTCGAAGGCGCGTCGGTGGTCCGGCTCGAGCAGAATTACCGCTCGACGCCTGAAATTCTTGCCGCGGCATCTGGTTTGATTGCCCATAATTCCGGTCGTCTCGGCAAAACGCTTTGGACCGAAGCCGAGGGCGGGGAAAAGATAACCGTGCGGGGTGTGTGGGACGGTGAAAGCGAGGCACGCTTCGTCGCCGAGGAGATCGAGGTGCTCCACAGTAAAGGGGGGTCGCTCGATCAGATCGCCGTGCTGGTACGCGCGAGTTTCCAGATGCGCGAGTTCGAGGAACGCTTCATCACAATTGGCGTTCCCTACCGGGTCATCGGTGGGCCGCGATTCTATGAACGTCAGGAAATCCGCGATGCGCTCGCCTATCTCAGGGTGGTGCATCAGCCGGATGATGGGCTCGCGTTTGAGCGCATCGTCAATGTGCCGCGGCGCGGCATTGGGTCGGCGACGATTCAGGCGATCCACTATGTGTCCCGTGCCCAGACAATCTCGCTTGTTGAGGCGGCACGTCGCCTGATCGCGACAGACGAGCTGCGCCCGCAGGCGCGCCGGGCCATCGCTGCTTTGCTGGCCGATTTCGACCGCTGGCGCTCGCTCGTCGACGTGGTCGATCATGTCGAGCTGGTGGAAACCGTACTTGATGAAAGCGGCTATACCGGCATGTGGCAAAATGACAAATCGCCCGAGGCGCCGGGGCGGCTGGAAAATCTCAAGGAACTTGTCAGCGGGATGGAGGAGTTTGAGGATCTCGGCGGATTCCTCGAACATGTCAGCCTGGTGATGGAGGCCGGCAAGGCCGATGGCGGCGAGATGGTCAGCCTGATGACGCTCCATGCCGCAAAGGGCCTCGAGTTCGACAATGTCTTCCTGCCGGGCTGGGAGGAGGGGGTCTTTCCCAACCAGCGGACGCTGGACGAAGGCGGCGCGCCGGCGCTCGAGGAAGAACGCAGGCTGGCCTATGTCGGGATTACCCGGGCGCGCAAACGCGTGATGGCGAGTTTTGCGGCTAACCGGCGTATCTATAACCAGTGGCAATCCTCCATTCCGTCGCGCTTTATCGATGAACTACCGTCAGAGCATGTCGAGACGGTGGCGGAGCAGGGGCTCTACGGCGGCAATGCAGGCTACGGGGGCGGGATGGGGGAAACCGATTCCGCCTATCAGCAGGCTGGTCGCGGCCCCGGCTATGGCCGGTTGCGCGCGGCGCGGGGTTCAGGGGTGATCGATGGCAGCGCCAGCACGGTTCATGAACTGTCGTCGCCTGACGGTATTTCTCTCGGCATGCGCGTATTTCATCAGAAATTCGGTTACGGCAAGGTGACGGCGGTCGATGGCAACAAGCTCGACATCGCTTTTGAGAAGGCTGGCGCCAAGAAGGTGATGGACAGCTTTGTGACGCCTGCCTGACAAATGAACGATCACGGATCCAATATGAGCGGCGGTTGGGAAATCAGCCTCCTTCTTAGCAGCCGGGAGGCGACGGAATTGTTCGAAGCGGCGCTCGAAGATGCCGCCGATGCTATCACGCTGATGGAACAGGAAGACGGTTCGAGTTTTCGGCTGGTCGCGCATTGCGCGGATATGCCGGATCGTGGAGAAATCGAGGGGCGGGTCGCTGTCATTG
>JBLHKG010000238.1:0-4757 GCA_047619835.1 Alphaproteobacteria bacterium | reverse complement strand
CCTGCTCTACGATGCCGACCGCATCGAAGAAGCCGCGTCGACGGAGGACGAGCAGGATCTCTATCAGGCGCAGCTCGACATCTTCCTCGACCCCAACGATCCCGAGATAATCGCCCAGGCGCGCCGCGACGGCGTGCCCGAAGCCTGGCTGGAGGCCGCGCGCAACTCACCGGTGTGGAAAATGGCGATGGACTGGAAGGTCGCCTTCCCGCTGCATCCTGAATACCGCACCCTGCCGATGGTCTGGTATGTACCGCCGCTGTCGCCAATCCAATCGGCGGCGGACGCCGGAAAAATCGGCGTCGATGGCGATATCCCCGATGTGCGCTCGCTGCGCATTCCGGTGCGCTACCTCGCCAACCTGCTAACCGCGGGCAAGGAGGAACCGGTTATCACGGCGCTCGAACGGATGATGGGGATGCGCGGCTACATGCGCGCCAAGACCATCGACGGGTTTATCGATGAAGCGATCGCCAAACGTGTCGGACTGACCCCGGCCCAGATCGAAGAGATGTACCACGTCATGGCGATCGCCAATTACGAGGACCGGTTCGTTATTCCGACCGCCCATCGCGAGGTCGCCGAAGACGCCTTCGACATTCGTGGCTCTTGCGGTTTCAGTTTCGGCAATGGCTGTTCGGGTGGCACGTCGGAGACCAATTTGTTCGGCACGCCGCGCAAGAAAACCGTGCAAACCCCGTCGGAGGTATTCTAATGGCGAAGACATTCAAGGTGTTGTCGGCGCTCTTGTCCTATCCGACGGCAGAACTGCAAGCCGCAGTGGCTGAGTTTGGCGCCGTGCTTGTAAGCGAAAATCTAGTGCCGAAACCGGACCGCCAGGCTCTGGAGCCGCTGATCGCGCAAATTGCCGAGGACGACCTTTACGATTTGCAGGAACGCTACGTTCTGCTGTTCGACCGCACCCGTTCGCTGTCGCTACACATCTTCGAGCATATTCACGGAGAAAGCCGCGACCGCGGGCAGGCGATGATCGATCTTGCCGAACTTTACCACCGCAACGGTATGGCCATTTCGGCACGCGAATTACCCGACTATCTACCGTTGTTTCTCGAATTTCTCTCGACCCAGTCCGAGGCCGAAGCGCGCGAGTTACTCGAGCAACCGCTCCATATAATTTCCGCGCTGGCGACCCGGTTGATGCGCCGCGAAAGCGTCTACGCCGCGGTGTTGCGCGCGCTCGAGGCCATCGCCCGGAGCAAGCCTGAAGCGGTGGCGTTGCAGGCGCTTCTGGATGAGGTGGAGGATGATCCGAACGATCTCGCCGCGCTCGACGCTATTTGGGAAGAAGAGGCGGTGACCTTCGGCCCCGGGGCGATGGGGGATGACAATTGTCCCAATGTTTCCGAAATGCTGGCCCGTATGGGCGCCGATCCGGTCCCTTCAGCCCCGGTGGCGGACACGAAAGAGGGATCGGAGTGATGGCAAATTATCTCAACAGTCTCATCTTCGGTATCTATCCTTATATCGCGCTGTCGGTGTTGGCGGTCGGGACCATCGTGCGCTACGACCGCGAACCCTATACATGGCGCTCGGGGTCGAGCCAGCTATTGCGCCGCAAGCAGTTGATCTGGGGCTCGGTGCTGTTCCATGTTGGCATCTTGGTGATCTTCTTCGGTCACCTTGTCGGACTGCTCACACCGATTGAATTGTTCGATTTTCTCGGCATCAGCCACGGCTTCAAGCAAATCCTCGCCATCGTCATGGGCGGTATCGCTGGGATTGTCGCGCTGGCGGGCGCGACGCTATTGCTGCACCGCCGGCTGTTCGACGCGCGGGTCCGCGCGACATCGAGCTTCGGCGACAAAGCTATCCTTATTCTGATTTACCTCCAGTTGGTACTCGGCGTGGCAACCATCTTCATCTCCGTCCAACATCTCGATGGCGGCGAAATGGTCAAATTCATGACCTGGGCCCGGGGCATATTCACCTTCCAGATCGGCGCGGCCGCCTATGTCGCGGAGGTTCATTGGATATTCAAGCTGCACCTCTTCCTCGGCCTGACGATTTTCCTGGTGTTTCCGTTTACCCGGCTGGTCCACATGTTGAGCGCACCGCTGCGCTACATCTGGCGGCCCGGCTATCAGGTGGTGCGAACCCGCCGCAAAGGAGCGGTCCGGTCCATTCGGGCTCCGGCCGAATAGGAGGCGATAATGGAACAGGTCAGCGTCAACGACATCGAGATACCGGTGGCTGCCATCGCAGCAGAGTGCCAGAACCATCCGGCGGGAAGCGCCGAGATGGCGCGCCACGAGGCGGTGCGGTCGCTGGTCGTGCGCGAGTTGCTGTTGCAGGAAGCGTCGCGCCTCGCCATCACAACTTCCCCCCTGACAGACGAAGCCGGTCGAACGGAGACGGTCGAGGATGCGCTTATTCGAGGCTTGCTCGCCGATCAGGTCAAGACTCCCAAAGCCGATGATGACGCATGCCGTCGCTACTACGATAACAATTCCAAACGTTTTTATAGCGCCGATATATTCGAAGCGTCGCATATCTTGTTATCGGCCGACCCCGCCAACACCGAGAAATACGCCGCCTGTGTTGGCGAAGCCGAGGCGATCATTCCCCTGCTGGAACAGCGGCCGGATGATTTTGAGAATATCGCCCGTCAACGTTCGGACTGTTCATCGGGCAAAGAAGGCGGACGGCTTGGCCAAATCACCCGGGGTCAGACGACACCGGAATTCGAAACTTTTTTGTTTGCACTGGCAGAGGGCCAGCTTTGCCCGCAACCGGTGAAGACGCCCTACGGCATCCACGTTCTGCGCCTCGACCGCCGGGAGACGGGGCGGATCATGCCCTTTGAATTGGTGCGCGATTTAGTCGCTAGCTATATCGAAGAAGCAAGCTGGCGACGGGCGCTGTCGCAATATATTCGCCTGCTAGCGGGCCAATCGAACGTTCAAGGTATCGATTTGGAAGGTACGGCCGATCCCTTAATCCAGTAACCGGGAGTCGATATCATGACGGTAAAAATTGCAGATTTGATGTCTAAGCGCGTGATTACCGCGCAACCTCACCAAACAGTCGGACATGTGCGCGACATAATGACTAAGAACCGTATACTCGCCATCCCCATCGTCGGTCCCGATGGCGAAGCGGTGGGAATTGTCACGTCTTCCGACCTCATGAACGGACATAACGAACAAAGTCCGGTCAATAAGGTGATGTCCGAAAATGTCTACAAAGTACCCGCCTACAATAATGTCGACATCGCCGCCCGGATCATGCGCAAACACAAAATCCACCATGTCGTGGTAACCCATGAGCAAAAGGTTGTCGGCATTATCAGCTCGTTCGATCTCCTCAAACTGGTTGAAAATCACCATTTCGAAGCGAAGAGCGGTGGAGCCAAATCCTGACCAACGAGCGCGCGGCGGCGCGGCGGAAATCGGTGCACGGGCCGGCGATACTATCCCAGGGTTTCAGGCCGTTCTTCCTGCTCGCCGGCATTTGGGCGCCGCTGTCCATGGGCCTCTTCATCGCGATGTACCAGGGGCACATCGCGCTGCCCACGGCGTTCGACGCCGTTGCCTGGCATTACCACGAAATGCTGTTCGGCTATGTTGCCGCCGTCCTTGCCGGATTTGCGCTGACCGCGATTCCCAACTGGACCGGGCGCTTGCCGCTGCAAGGCGCGCCGCTGCTCGGCCTGGTTCTATTGTGGCTTGCCGGGCGCGTAGCGGTCGCGGTCTCAGCGCTCATCGGCGTGTGGGCCGCGGCGGCGATCGACTTGTTGTTCCTGGCGGCGCTGGCCGCCGTTTTTTTGCGCGAGATCGTTGAGGGGCGGAACTGGCGCAATTTGCCGGTCGTGGGGGCGGTAATCCTGTTCTTCCTCTGCAACGTTCTGATCCATTACGAAGCTCTTGGCCTTATCGACAGCGGCGGCCGGGCACAGAAACTATCGATCGCTGTTCCCATCGTCCTCATCACGCTGATCGGCGGACGCATCATCCCCAGCTTCAGCCGCAATTGGCTGGCCAGACACGGCGCGCCGCGCCTTCCCAAGAGCTTTGGAACGTTCGACCACCTCACCCTTGTAGCGACATTGGGAACTCTTGCGTGGTGGGCGATCGCGCCGCTCGGTCCCGTTAGCGGCGGTTTGGCCGCTATCGCAGCTGCGCTCAATCTGGTCCGGCTTGTCCGCTGGCAGGGGCTGGCAACCCGGACCGAACCCCTGCTGTGGGCGATGCATCTTGGCTATTTGTGGATTCCTGCTGGGCTGGTCCTGCTGGCACTTGCGTCCTGGATGGAGAGCGTGTCTCACACCGGCGCGGTCCATGCCTTGACCGCGGGGGCTATCGGCACAATGACCCTGGCGGTCATGAGCCGCGCTACGCTGGGCCACACCGGCCAACCGCTGCACGCCGGCACGGGTTTGACACTCGCCTACCTTCTGGTGACCGCCGCCACGGTCTTGCGCATCGCTGCGTCACTGTGGGGAGGACTGTTCATGCCGCTGGTTTTGGCCGCCGCGGTGGCGTGGATCGCGGCGTTTCTGTTTTATCTCGGTGTGTGCGGCCCCGTTCTGGTGAAACGCCACTAGCCCCACCAAATTTCGTAACCTCTGACTTCTCGCGCCGCCCGGCTGGACCGGAGTTGGTTTTTTTCGGCAAAGCGCCGGTATTTCATATCCTCGGCCAGGATGTGGTGGCGCCACCAATTTTCCAGATAGGCAATCAGCTCGTCGCGGGTCTCGACCGGTGCTTGGGCCTGAGTTTCGTCGTAAGAGGCAATCG
>JBLHKG010000237.1:0-4783 GCA_047619835.1 Alphaproteobacteria bacterium | reverse complement strand
GGCCGCGTGCCGTCGAAGGTCAGATCTGCATAGCAATCATCCTCGAAGATCGCGGTGTTGTAGTCGCGGGCGATCTGCAGGAACTCAAGCCGCCGCGCCTCGGTCATGACCGACCCGGTCGGGTTCTGCACGGTGGGCACGGTATAGATATATTTGGGTGTAATGCCTTTGGCCTTAAGATCGGAAAGGATCGCCGACAGCGCATCCATCCTGATGCCGCCCTCGTCCAGCGGCGCGCCGATGATTTTTGCACCGATCTTCTGCAAACGACCGATGGCGCCCTGGTAGGTGGCTTCTTCGACGATCACGGTATCGCCTGCTTCCACCAGAGCGGCATTCACCAGATCGAGCGCCTGAAGCGATCCCGACACGATCATGACCTCGTTTGCGGTGCCCGCCATGCCGGTGCGCTGGTTAAGCGTCTGCGCGACGAATTCCCGTAAGGGGCGATAGCCGAGCGGGCCGTCGCCGAGGCCGTACATCGCCAGATTTTGTCCCTCGCGCGAAATGACCGCGCGGGAGGCTTCGATAAAGGCATCGACCGGAAACATTTCCCGGTCATTATGTCCGCCGACAAAATTATAGGGTGGAAATCCCTCCCGGCGGCCCGGTGCACCCGGTGGCAGACTGTTGCGGAGCAGGGGGGTGTAATCGAACGCCATTTCTTCTTCTCCTCAGGCGGTTATCGGCAGGCTGCCCTTCTTGGCATCCAGCAGGAGGATGGCGAGGCGGCAGGTCTCGTCGCCGCGATTGATCCAGCTATGGTTGGTGCCCTGCTGAATCATGATGTCGCCCGGGCCCATATGCACTTCGGCCCCGTCATCGAGCTCCATATCGATGCTGCCCGACATGCAGAAGATGATATCGAGCGTGTCGGTGCGGTGCATCCGTCCCGGCATCCCGGCGGGATAATCATTGATCGTAAAGCGGTTGCCGTTGGGGGGCGGCTGGGTGCCGATCCGGCGGGCGCCGTAATCCTCATCGGTCCACATCTCGCAAGGGCTCTCATCGCTCGACCAGATCAGCGTCGAGACCATGCCGCGGCCCGACCATTTATGGTTGGCGGCGATCTCGTCGGTGCCGATAATTGCTTTGCCGGCGGCGTCATGAGTGGTGACGATGCGGCGGATCGGCGGGTTGGGCGGCGCGCCGGTGCCGTCATGCGGCGCGCTCGGCGGCGGCGAAATCTTGCCGGGGCCGGGCTCGTTCTTGGCATCCATCAGCACGAATCCCAACCGGCTGGGCACCGTCCCGCGATTGACCCAGCTATGGTTGGTACCTTGCTGAACCATCACGTCGCCGGCCTTCATGTGAACCGACGCACCGTCATCGACATCCATATCGATCTCACCGGTCAGGCAGATGACGTAGTCGAGCGTATCGGTGCGGTGCATATGACCGGGACAGCCGGGCAGGAATTCGATCACGCAGATGCGCGCGCCGTTTGGTTCCGGCTCGCGGTTGACGATGCGCTGGCCAAAATCTTCATCGGACCAGATTTCAACCGGCATTTGATCGGCATACCAGACCAGCGTCGAGACGCTCTGATTGTGCGGCGGCCATTTGTAATTGGTCGCTGGTCCATCATGGGTGACGACGGCTTTCATGTCTTTGGTGTGACCGGTGACGATGCGCCGGATCGGTGGGTTGGGAAGCAAGGGATCTGCCATGATTGGTTTCCTTGGTCGTTATTCAGGCGGAGAGCGGCTTGGGGCCGCCGTCGGGGATGTCGACATCGATTGAAACCAGCACCACGGCGACCATGGTGTAGAAGCCGATGATGGTGACCAGGTCGAGCACGGTTTGCTCGCCGAGCGTCTCAACTGCTTTGGCGTAGGTCGCGTCGCTCAATCTGCGGTCGACCGACAGCTCGCTCGCAACCGCATAGACGATTTTCTCGTCCTCTTTTTCGATCACCGGGGCGGTACGGCTCCGGATCGCCTCGGCCACTGCCGGATCGAGCCCGACCTGCTCGACATATTTGGCATGGGCATACCATTCATACTGCGCGGTGTAGGTGCGCGCGACGACCAGAACCGCCAGCTCGACCAGCCTTTGCGGCACCGACGTGTGATGCCGCAAGTGGCTGCCGAAGGCATTGGCCAGATCGGCGAGTTCCGGCGTGCGCAGCCACAGAGCAAACGGGCCTTTGGCGGTCCCACCACCGCGGCTGCCGGCGATTTCGTCATTGATGCGCTTCTGCTCCTGCGTCATCGCCTCAAGTGGAATGGGATCGATGCGGGCCATGATGGGTCTCCCTGAGATTGGTCGTTTCGCTGAGTCTGCCGCACCCGGGCGAAGCGGTCTACCTCGCGCCGATTTTTTGCTATTATGGGGTAAGTTTTGGGAGGACCGACATATGGCAACCGTTCTTGAGGGGATGATCGCAACCCCGCTTTCGACTGTGCTGGGCGCCGAAATCAACAGCATCGATGTCCGCGAACTCGACGATGCCGGGTTTAATAATCTGCGCGATCTCTTTCACGATAATCTGGTGCTGGTGGTCAAGGCGCAGGATCTGTCGCCCGCCGAGCAGACGGAATTTGCCCGCCGGTTTGGTGAGATTCAGTATCACATCTCGCCGGAATATCTGATGAAAGACCAGCCGGAGGTGATGATCCTCTCCAATGAGCTGGAGAACGGTAAAAATGTCGGCATTCCCGACGCGGGCAGCGACTGGCATTCGGACCATTCCTATGTCGATCAGCCGACCGGCTACACCATGCTGTATGCCCTCAAAATCCCGCAGGATGGCGGCGATACCGAATGGACCAACATGATCGCGGCCTATGAGGCACTATCGGATGAGATGAAGCAGCGCCTCGACGGCATGATTGCGATTCACAGCTTTAACCGCCTCCGCAATCCGCGCATGACGGTCGGCGTGCGGCATGGCGACGGGCAGGATTATTACAAGCGTTCGCCGCCCGATGCGTTCCACCCCATCGTCCGCACCCACCCGGCGACGGGCCGGAAGGCGCTCTATATCTCGCCGCGCTTTACCATCGGCATCAAGGATATGGAGGACGCTGCGGCGCAGAGCCTGCTCGGCGAACTGTTCGATCACATCGCCGGGCGGGAGTTCGTCTATCGCCACCGCTGGACAGTCGGCGATCTGTTGATGTGGGACAACCGGACGACCATCCATCTGGCCACCGGCGGCGTGCCCGAGGGTCAGGCGCGGCGGCTCCACCGCACCACGGTGCTGGGCGAAATCCCGTTTTAGGTTGACTGTTAGGTGAGGCGCTTTGCGCCTCAAGGCCCACCTCACCCCAGCCCTCTCCCCCCTGAAGGGCAGAGAGGGAGTCGGTCGAACGCTATAAATTTGTCCCCCTCCGCCCATTGGGGGGAGGGGTTAGGGGAGGTGGGGGCGTTACGGCTTCTTTTTGAACGACGGCGACATAGCTACCCAGACGGACAAAGCGGCCAGGGCGACGACGCCGGCAATGCCGACGATGTAGAACGCGCTGGCCAGACCATCCGCTGCGCTGACGCCTGATGACCGGCTCATATAATCCGCCAGTGCGCCCATGCCCGGCGGCACCAGCAATCCGCCAAACCGGTTGAACGAAATCCGCAGCCCGGTGACGCGGCCCTGAAGATGCGGCGCGACATTCTGCGACAGGATGCTCATCATCAGCGGCAGGTTCAGCCCCTGCGCGTAGCCGCGGACACAGATCGCGCCGAGCAGGGTCACGAACAGCACAGTCGAATATTCCCGCCCGAGAAGCGGCGTAACCGCGATGGCGATGATGGAAATGCCGATCATCAGGATCAACAGCCAGTGCGCCGCGTAGCGCTTCATCAGCGGGCCGGTGCTCAGCGCGGCGGCCGCCGAGGCCGCGTTGGCGGCGCCGACCAGCCAGCCGATGGTGCTGCCCTGGATGCCGATATGCTCGCTCAGCCAGACGACATAGAACGAGCTCTGCACGCCGGAGCCGGTCTGGCGCATGACGGTAACCAGCACCACCATCATGACCGTCGGGATCAACAGCAGGCGGAAGGTCTCGCCATAGCTTGACTGTTTTTTCGGCGTCGTCGTTGAGCCCGTCTGTTTCTCCTCTTCCGCCGCCCCGTTCTGTTTCGCGTCTTCCGCCGCCTGGGCGGCGTCACGGGAATCCTGCGTTGCGGCTCTCGTATTGGGCAAAAAGGCGGCGGCGATCATGCCGCCCGCGATCCAGAGGGAGAGGAATCCGAAACCGCCCCACGGTCCCCAGAAATCCCACGCATATCCGATGGCCGGCGGGCCGAGAAAGCCGCCGATCCGGGCGACGAAAGTCATCCGGCCGGTATAAACCGGATTGCCCTTCATGATCTGGCCGACCAGCGTCTGGCTGCCGATCCAGCTGGTCGCTTCGGCATAGCCCGAGAACATCTGCACAAACATGATGGCGAGGATAAACATCAGGCCCGGATTGGCGACGCTCGCGCCGAATTCCAGCCCGAACAGCGGCACCAGCGACGGGTAGGCGAGAGAGGAGACCACGCCGGCAGCGCCGAACGCGATGATGACCCGCTTGGTGCCGAAATTATCCATCAGCGATCCGGCATAGACCGACATGGTGACCGTCAGGAACTGGCGGGCGGAGATCAGCATTCCGACCAGAAAGCCGAGATTTTTATCGACCAGCGCGACAATCAGCAGGGCAATGATAGTCGAGGCCATCGACTGCACCGTGCCGTTAAAGAAGGCAGTGCCATAAACCGAGGCCTGCAACCGTGCAGAATAGGTTTCGTTCATCAATTTGGGCGTTCGGTGGGACTGTGGATCTGTGATGCCACA
>JBLHKG010000236.1:0-4810 GCA_047619835.1 Alphaproteobacteria bacterium | reverse complement strand
GAAAGCGTTCAGCGGGAATCAGATTGCGTTTCCGAATCTCGACCACATCGATCCCCATCTCGCGGGCGCCGTTCTCCAGCAGCCGTTCATTGACGAAGGTCGCTTCAGGCCGTCCCGACCCACGGTAAGCATCGACCGGTACCGTATTCGTATAGGCCCCGCGGGTCCGGAGATGGAGCAATGGCGTCAGATACAGGCCCGACAGGGTCTGCGGGTAAGAATTGCCGGGAATCGACGGCGCGAACTGGCTCAGATAGCCACCCAGCGCCGCAATGGTATCGACTTTCATGGCAAGAATTCGTCCGTCTTTATCGAACGCCATCTTCGCCTCGGTGTGATGATCGCGCGCCTGCGTATCCGACAGAAAGGATTCCGAGCGTGTCGCTGTCCATTTCACCGGACGACCGATCCGCTTCGCCGCCCAGGTGACGATCGCCCCTTCGGTCAAATGGATCTTGAGCCCAAAGCCCCCGCCAACGTCCGGCGAGATAACACGGATACGATGTTCGGATTCATACAGCACATATTTGGCCAACCAGCGGCGGAAATAATGCGGGATCTGGCTGGTGCACCAAAGCGTGTAGCGCTCATCCTCCGGATCGTAACGCGCCAGAAACGATCTAGGTTCCATCGGATTGCCGGCAACGCGATTGCTGATCAGCGTCATCTCGGTCACATGGGCCGCCTCGGCAAAGGCTGCTTCGACGGCGTCCCCACCGCCGCGCTCAATCATAAAAACCGTGTTGTCGTCAAACTCAGGATGAAGCACCGGCGCATCGTCATCCAGTGCCTTGCCAATCGTGGTGACAGACGGCAGCGCTTCATAAGAAACCGCGACTGCTTCGGCGCCGTCGAGCGCGGCATTTTTTGTCTCACCAATAACGCAGGCGATAATATCGCCGACGTGACAGACCTTGCCGCTGGCAAAAATCGGCCGCAGCTTTTCATTCATCGGCCGACCGTCGCTAAACGGCATGGGGTGAACGCAGACCAGTTTTCCGAGCCCGGCTTCCTGCCATTCTTCATCGGTCAGAACATCAAGAACGCCAGTAAGCTTTCGGGCCGGCGCTGTATCTATCTCTTTCAGAATTGCGTGGGCGTGAGGACTACGCACAAAAGCCGCAAAGGCCATTTCGGGCAGCTGCATATCATCGACATAGCGCCCCTTCCCTATGAGAAAGCGGAGATCCTCGCGACGCTTTGGTGATTGTCCGAAATACACGCGGATTGCTCCTTCTTATTTTCGTGGCGGGTTACTTTCGTGGCCCGCTCGCTTATTCACATGGCAGTTACTTTCGTGGCCCGCTCCGATACGGTCAACCCGCCCCGGCCAACGATTAAATAAATTGCCCCTCGCCAACTTCTCCGTAATTAGTATGATAGCTAAGTATTTTCGACAACACTTCGCCCTACGTCAGGCGGCGCACAATTGGATGATATAAATGGCAACACAGAAAAAGGCCGCCAGGCCACAAAAAACAAAAGCCAAAGCTCGCACAACCCGGAAGACCTACCAACTGCAGGAAGCGAGCGTGGTCGTCGAGAGCAAAGGCAGCGGCAAACCTCTCCTCCTGCTGCATAGTGAAGACCGCTACGAGCACAACACCCCGTTTGTCGAGGAACTAGCCAAAAACCACCGTGTTATCATGCCCTGGATGCCGGGATTTGACGCGTCAACCTTACCCGAGTCAGTGACCTCGATCGAAGATATTTCCTATCTCTATCTTGATCTTCTCGACCAGATGAAGTTGACAGATGTCACCGTTCTGGGTTTTTCAGTCGGCGGCTGGATCGCGGCGGAGATGGCGACCAAGAATTGCTCACGTCTCAAAAAACTTGCCCTTGTCGCCCCCGTAGGGATCAAGAATGGCGGCCCCTATGACCGGGATATCGAGGACATCTATTACCATCCATTCGCCCGCGTGAAAAAGATGAAGTTTCACGATGTAAAAAAGGACCCCAGAGTTCTCACCGAGATGTCAGATGCCGAGGCGATGGATGAAGCCAGAGCCCGCGAGACAACGGCAAAGCTCTGCTGGGACCCCTATTTCCATAATCCGAGCCTGCGCTACCGCCTCAATCGGGTTCAGCTAAAAACCCTTCTAATCTGGGGCGCGAATGATGGCATTGTGAAACCCGCTTACGGACGGGGTTACGCCAAGAAAATTCCCGGCGCTCAATTCGCAAGCATTCCGAAAGCAGCTCATTTTCCCCATGTCGAGCAGCCGGATGCGTTTATGCAGCATCTCCGTCCTTTCCTGCGCTGATCAAGCGCAAGGCGACCCCAACTAAAATACCGAGGATCCACACCATGGAATTTTATCATTTTACCGAGTTCCCCTGGCCCTATCTGCCGCCGGATGACGAATACACGTCGATGCGCGTCAATCTGCCGAACTCTGTCTATGACCCGGACATCGGCGCCGATCTCTATAATTCCTATCTTGATCAGCATGTCCTCGCCGACGAGCTCGGCCTCAACTGCATGCTCAACGAGCATCATCAGACCGCGACCTGCATGAATCCTGCAGCGCCTCTTTCGGTAGCGATTGTCGCGCGCGAAACCAAAAATGCGCGGATCTGCATCCTCGGCAATCCCGCCGCCAATCTCCGCGATCCGATCCGGAACGCGGAAGAAATGGCGATGATCGACAATATTTCCCATGGACGGCTGGAATGCGGTTTCGTCCGAGGTGTGCCGTATGAGCTATTCAGCTCGAACTGCAACCCGACGGAAACAAGCGCGCGTCTGTGGGAATCGGTCGACCTGATGAAGAAGGCCTGGACGACCCATGACGGACCGTTCAACTACGAAGGCAAGTGGGTTCACAAGCGGCAGATCAATGTTTGGCCGCGCCCGTATCAGGAACCGCAGATGCCGATCTGGATGACAGGCGGCTCGGATGTGAATCATGCGACCCGCTCAGTCGAAAGCGGCTACACCTTCACCATGTTCCTGACCCCGGTCGAGGGCATGAAGAAGATGTTTGACGGAGTTCGCGCGAACCTGAAGAAGAAGGGCTTGCCCAAACCGGCGGATGATCTATTCGCCTTCATGCCGCTGGTCGCCGTCGGCGAGACCGAGGAAGAGGCCCTCAAATTCGTTCAGGAGGTCTTCTGGTACGTCACCCACAACAAGGCCGAACCGCAATTCCGCGCACCACCCGGCTATGTCGAGACAAGTCTCTATGCCAACTTCCTGTCGGGCAAATTCTCCGGCGGGCGTACCGATGCGATCCGCAGTAAGGGGATGGAATATTTCCGCGAAACGGGTGTTGCGGTTTACGGCACACCGGATGTCGTCGTGGCGAAGCTGAAGAAAATGTACAAGCAGATGGGCGGGTTTGGCCATTTGATCGCGATGCTGCATTCGGGCGACATGCCCTATAAGAACGCCGCCAAAAGCATGAAGCTGTTCGCTGAGGAAGTGGCGCCCCAGCTCAAGGATATCGGCACTGTCAGCGCCAAGGTCGGCGATTTAAAGGACCGTGGAAGCCCGATCCCGGCCGCCAGATTTAGCGGCCGCACGGCAGCGCTCGAAGCCGCCCGCGCCAAATCCGGCTTCACGGTTCGAGGCCCGAACATAAAAAAGGGCAAGGCAGCCTGAACAGGGAGACAGAAAAATGGCAATAAAAGGCATCAGAAGCCGCTATATCAACGTCGATGGCGTGAAGACCCATTACCTCGAAGGCGGCGAAGGGCCAACCGTGATGTTCATGCATTCGGGCGAATTCGGCGGCTGCGCCGAATTGTCCTGGGAATTCAACCTGCCTGCCTTCGCCAAACATTTCCGCGTTATTGCGCCGGATTGGCTGGGGTTTGGCCGAACCGACAAAGTCTTTGACTTCGTCAGCGGTCGCGACCGGGTGTTCAATCACATGATCCGCTTCTTTGAGATCATGGATATCAAGCAAGCGGATTTTGTTGGCAACTCGATGGGCGGGAGCAACCTTGCCCGGATTGCCGCCGCCCGACCGGTTATTTTTCCCATTCGATCGCTGGTGCTGGCGTCGGGCGGCGGGTTCGCCCCGGCGACCGATGCGAGACAACAGCTTCTGGATTATGACGGCTCGCCCAAGGCCATGCGGGCCCTGCTCGACGGGTTGTTCTTCAACAAGAAAAAATGGGTCGATAACCCGGCCTATATCCGCAAACGCCAGAAATTCGCAACAATTCCCGGCGCCTGGGAATGCACCGCTGCCGTTCGCTTCCGCCGTCCCACCATCAAGCCAGCCAGCGGTCAGTTCGGCAACCCGGACGCTACGCCGTATGAAGACATCGCCGTGCCGACGCTCATGATTTCCGGCAAGCAGGATCGGCTGCGCGAACCCGGCTACGCGCCCAAGCTCGCCAAGCGTATTCCGGGCGCCAAGGTCTCGGTCTATGACCAGGCCTGCCATTGCCCGCATATCGAACATGCCGCACGCTTCAACCGTGAAGCCATCGCGTTCCTCAAAGGCGTACACAAGAAACTCGGCGTTAAATAGCAAGGAGGCTGTTGCCTTGACCGGAACCGACGCAACACCGAACCCGGTCCTTGTCGAAGCCGTTCGCGGTGACATGACAGAAAGCAGCCACCGCGGATCGCTGGCGGTGGTCGATGCTCATGGGCGCGTGGTGATGGCCATTGGCGACACGGAGTCTCCGGTCTTTGCCCGTTCGGCGATCAAGCCAATCCAGGCGCTGGCGTTAATCGAGACTGGCGCCGCAAATGGATTCCACCTTGCCAATGCGCAGATTGCTCTCGCCTGCGCCAGCCATAACGGCGCGGAAACCCATGTCGAGCTGGTCGCAAACTGGCTGGAACGGC
>JBLHKG010000235.1:0-4816 GCA_047619835.1 Alphaproteobacteria bacterium | reverse complement strand
GAATCTTGATGAATCCGGGAAAATCGCCCTTGGGGGAGCAATCGATGCCTGCTTCGGTTGCCGTCGCCATGATGATGAAGGGAGACGCCTCAATCAGCGCCCGGCCCGGCGGGGTGATGAAATCGGTCTGTTTGGTCAGAACCGCCTCTTTCGGAGCCTGATAGATCGCCGAGAGTTCCTCCAGCGTCGTGACGTCAAACGAAGTGGTTCGGTCAATCGTGTCCATAACGCCTGGTTCCTTTCCCGAATGCGGTGAGATCAGGATACCGCAGATTTCTTAGTCGTCGGTCACAAAATCAAACTTGTCGCCAGCCGGGGCATAGACTTCATAGATTTCGAAAGGGGAATCGGAGACATTCTGGAGAGAGTGCTTCATCCCTGCCGGGATATAGATCACATCATCCTCGCGAATGACGTAGGTCTCTGCCTCCACCACCAGCTTTCCTTCGCCGCATTTGACGATATAGACGTTATCCGCCTGTGAATGGTGATGGTAACGCCCGCCCGGCTCCTTCGGATCGAGCCGATTGAGATGAACGTCGAGTGCGGTCGCGCCGATATCGGTATTGATATAGCGAACCTGCGTCCCCCGATCGCCTTTCATGGGAACCACCGGCGCCTCGCCGGGTCTGAAGATCCGAAGTTCAGCCATTATTGAGCATCCCGGCAAGCGAAGGTGCGGTCTCAAACACAATGAAAATACCCAGCGCGACCGTGGCTGCGCCGATGGCGGTATTAAAACCCTTGAAGCCGAACTTCGTCATCCTGGCCGACGCCCGGAGCGGGACGGCGATGGTAAGGGACAGAAGGACCATGCCGATGGTTGAGCCCATGCCGAACAGCGCGATATAGGTCAGCGCGCTCAACATGTCGCCCTGCTGGGTAACCGCCAGCAGGAGGAGCGCCGCCGAACCGGCGAGCCCGTGCATCAGACCGATCATCAACGCGCGGGCAGGCAGACCCCTTGGGTGAAAATGGCTGTGCGCGGCTGTGTCATGGGCCTGTGTTTGAGTATGGCTGTGCAGATGCATGTGATAGCCATCGTCGTCATGGCTATGACCATGCAGATGGATTTTTTTGCGAAGAGCCCGCCGAATGACGTCGGCGCCCAGCGCGATGAGCATCAGCCCGACGAGAAATTCCGCGATATGAGCAATGCGGTCGGGGAAACCGACGTCCATCACCAGAACCACCGCGCAGACAACGAACAGCGTGACGGTGTGGCCGATGCCCCAGGCAATGCTCGTTCGCACCGTTTCCGAGGTAGATTTGCTGCGCGTCACCAGCGACGCAACAGCCGCAATGTGATCGGCATCCAGCGCGTGACGCAGACCCAGCAGAAAACCGATGACGAAGATATAGAACATCGGGTCAGGATTCTCCCGGCTGGGTGAACAGCAGGGATTTAATGATCAGCGGCACAACCTGCGATTCCGGGATCATTTCACCGACATCGATGAAATCGAATTCACGCAGCTGGACATTATCTATCGAGATCACTTCTCCCTTCACGCCGAGCTCCCTGACCAGCAGATTGCCAAGCGTTTTGCCGGCGTCACCATCCATCACGACAATGACCGGGATGGTTGCATCGGCGACGGTCGTCGGCATGCCCTGGCAGATCCCGGTTGCGAGCGCGTGAAGACGCGCATGCAGCGGATCGCCTGCCCAGCGGAAGGCAAGGGCGAGCTTGTTTTCGCCTTCGGTCATATCCAGACGGGTGTGGGCGGCGGTAATTTGTTTTTCGATCTGGTCGGCGGTGAAATCGCCCGACAGATCAATATCGAGATGAGCCACCGGCACGTTGCGAACCGGCAGCTGTTCCGGGTCGGAAATAAAGATCGTGTTGCCGCTGACCTGAACCGTGAATTGCGATGCGCCGACGACGGTTGCGCGAATGCCCTGGCCGGGGTCATAGACCGGCTGCGCGATCCGCTTGTGGGACAGAGCGTGGCGAATTTCATGCGCGAGTGCCTTGCCGAGATCGCCCAGCTCTATCGTTTCCCGGTCATAGATGTATTCGGACACCCCACCCGAGAATGTCAGCGCGTCTATCGCCGGTTCGGTCGGCAAATTGTCCGTCAGAGACAGCGCCTTGCACAGCGCGTCGTCCGGCACCCGGTTGGCATAAGCAACAATGACCTCTGCCATCCGCTTGACGATTGCCTTGCGGTCTTCGTCGGAGAGCTTCTCGCCGAGCTTGAGCGTAATCCCGAGATCGTCGGCGATCTGAATTGCCGGGCCCTCGATGCGGTTCATCGTGCCATCGTCGTCGAAGGCGATCAGGCGACCGCCGACTGCAAACGCCGCCGTGCCCAGCAGCTTACCGCCGTGGCAAAGTCCCAGCTTGATGGTGCCGCCGCCGACATCGATATTGAGGATGGTCTTGTGTTCCTTCCTCGATACGGCCACCGCGCCGGACCCGTTGGCGGCCATCAGCGCTTCGAGATGGTGGCCGGCGGAAGCACAGACGAATTTGCCCGATTCCTCGGCGAACAGATCGGCGATGGCGCGGGCATTTTCGCGTTTAAGCGCTTCGCCGGTCAGGATGACGGCGCCGGTATCGATGTCTTCCGGGGTCAGCTTGGCTTCCTTGAACGCGCCGTTGAAAAAGCGCTGCAACTCATCAGAATCGATGGTGTTGCCGCTCAGATAGGGCGTCAGAAGGATTGGGGAGCGCCACAAGACCTGGCGGTCGACCACGACAAACCGGCTGGACAGCCCTTCCGACAGGCGCTGAAGATGGACCTTGGAGAACATCAGGTGGGAGGTCGATGAGCCAACATCGACGCCGACCGTGGTCAATTCGACATTGTCCTGATTCCAGATCGTGTCCGCCATTTCTTTTTCTTGTTCGGGCGTCATGTGTAGATGTTCGAATGTTAGATCGTGCACGTCCATATCCTCTTCTAGTACCTTTCCTGTAGCGCGAATGGCGGGTGGGCTCCCGCCGAAATGCGCCGCCCGGTCGGGCGGTGGCTCGGGTTAGGTTTACGCTCCCGGGAAGGGAAGCTGGCTGAATTTCGCTTTGATCTTTTGCCGCATGCCCTCGCTGACATCGACTACCGTCGGGAAAGTTCCCTTCAGGTACTGGTCGTAGGGAATACACGCATCGATCAGGATGCGATTGTTGAAATTTCCCGGCAGTACCAGCGGGTCGCGCCCCGATGCCCAGGCTTTCTGAATGGTGTCGATATCGCACAAGGGATCGAAACGGGTGCTCATCGCCCACAGTACCTGGTCGAGATCGCCGGCATCGATGTCGTCATCGACCACCACCGTCCATTTGCCGGCATAGGCGCCGCCCTGGCAGTTTGAGGCGACGTGCAGCACGTTGCGGGCATGACCGGGATAGCGCTGCTTGATCTGGATCGCGGTGAACCGGGTGGCCGGGCCGCCCTCATGGTTCCACACGCCCTTGATGTCGGGGAGGCCGCAGGCTTCCAGCGAGCGCCAGATTTCGGCGGCGCCAGCGATGCCTTTGAGAAGCCCGGTCTCATCGACCGGCTTATGCTGGGGCGCGCAGCAGATGATCGGGTTGTTGCGATGGAGAATGGTTTTGATCTCGACATAGGCACGCGGCACTGAATCGTCCGAGTAATAGCCCATCCATTCGCCAAACGGGCCTTCCTGTTTCACCATGCCGGGCCGCGCGACGCCCTCGATGGCGATTTCCGCGTCGGCGGGGATCGGGAAGCCGGTATAGGGGCCCTTGATGCACTCGACGGCCTTGCCGCGAATGCCGCCGGCAAAATCAAGCTCGCTGACCCCTTCGGGCAGCGGACTGGCGGAGAGCATGTAAAGCAGCGGGTCTTCGCCAACCAGAATGACAAATTTGCATTCCTCGCCGCGTTCGAAATATTTGTCGCGATGGATGCGGCCGTGCTTGCCCTCGGTGATCTGGCAGCCAATGGTCTTGGCGTCATAGACCTGATTGCGGTAGGTCCCGAGATTGAACGAGCCGTTATCCGGATCCTGTGTAATCACGCAGTTGGCGGTGCCTATATAGCGCGCCTTGTCCTGCTCATGGTGACGCGGCACAGGGAATTTGAGCACGTCGATGTCATCGCCGGTCTGGATATTCTCCATGACGGGCCCGCTCTCGACATAGACCGGCGGGATCAGTTCCATCGACTGCATCCGCTCGTAATATTGCTGGACGATGTCCACTTTGCGTTCATGCTCAAGCGGCAGGCCGAGCGTCATGGCAACGCGGCGGACAGACGACAGCGAGCCGTAGAGCGTGCGATAGCCTTCCGGGTATCCTGGGACGTTGTCGAACAGCAGGGCAGGGGCATTGCCGCGGCTTTTTTCGGTCATCATCTGGGTGATGCTGCCCATTTCGGCATCCCAGTCGGCACCGTCGATCTTCAATAGCTCGCCCAGCCCTTCGACTTTTTCGAGCCAGTCCCGGAGGCCTTCATAACTGACCTGATCATTGGGAAGCGTCGTGCTGCGGGCGTCGTCCATCTGGTTCTCCTGTCACTCCAGGCCGGTTTTTAAAGGCGTAGATGCGGCCTTCCGGCACAGAATTTTGTTTTGTTACATTTTCAATAATTATCCCATTTCTGGAACAGCTATCGTGCGTTTTCCTCGGTCGGGAGCATGTGTACAAATTTGTATGCGTACGAACGAAATTCTTTTATCACCATGTCGATTAGGTGGGAACCGCAATTGGCGGCTCAAATCGCGGCAGAGCGGCCTGAATTTGTCCGGTCCGGGTGATTTGACAGGCGCTCGCTGTAGCGCTTCAATCGCCTGGCCTATTGGAACCACTCGCAATTCAACAAATAACAGAAGGATCAAGCAATTGAGG
>JBLHKG010000234.1:0-4817 GCA_047619835.1 Alphaproteobacteria bacterium | reverse complement strand
ACCGCCAGATTATGCGAGACAAATATATAGCTGAGCCCAAGCTCGTCGCGCAGGTCTTTCATCAGGTTCAGGATTTGGGCCTGAACTGAAACGTCGAGTGCCGAGACGGGTTCATCACACAAGAGCAGATCCGGCTTGAGCGCCAGTGCCCGGGCGATGCCGATGCGCTGACGTTGTCCGCCGGAGAAGCTGTGCGGATAGCGATTAAGAAAACGCGGGTCGAGCCCGACCAGCGCAAGCAATTCACGGACCATTTCGGTGCGCCACTCGGCATCGCCGATATTATGGATCACCAGCGGCTCGGAAATGATGTCATAAATTGTCATGCGCGGGTTAAGCGAACTGAACGGGTCCTGGAAGATCATCTGAATCCGCTGACGGCAGTCGAGCAACTCGCTGGCGGGACAATGCGCGAGGTCGCGGATAATGCCGCGATCATTATAGAGGATGTCGCCCTGGTCGGATTCGAGCGCCCGCATGATTAATTTGCTGACCGTGGTCTTGCCGCTGCCGCTTTCGCCGACGATGCCCAGGCAGGTGCCGCGGGCGACATCGAAGCTGACATCGTCGACCGCAAGGACGCTCTTGTTTTCGCCTCCGAAAAAACCGCCTTTGCGCAACGTGAAGCGCTTGGTCAGGCCTCGGACGCTGAGGATCGGCGGCTCGTCGGCGCCCTGATCGGGCCAGGGTTCCTTTTCGGCCAGCAGATGGCCGGTACTGTGGGTGAGCTCGCGCAATGGCTGGAGCCGTTCGCCGGGCACCATGTCGAACCTCGGGACCGCGCGCAGCAACGCCTTGAGATAATCATGGCCCGGGTTGCGAAAGATGTCGTTGAGCGTGCCCTGTTCCAGCACCTGACCGTGATACATGACAACAATTTCATCGGCGACGTTGGCGACCACACCGAGATCGTGGGTGATCATCAGCACCGACATGCCCAGCTCCTGCTGCAGATCGCGCATCAGCTTGAGGATTTGTGCCTGGATCGTCACATCGAGCGCGGTGGTTGGCTCGTCGGCGATCAGCAGACCGGGCCGACACACCAGTGCCATTGCGATCATCGCGCGCTGCCGCAACCCGCCCGACAGCTCGAACGGATAGGTACGCAGCGCGCGCTCCGGATCGGGAAACCCAACCAGCCGCAACATATCGGCGGCCAGCTCGCGGCCTTCCTGTGGCGTCACCGCGCGGTGCAAATGCAGCGCTTCGCCAACCTGGTCGCCGATTGTGTGCATCGATGACAGCGACGTCATCGGTTCCTGAAAGATGATCGAGATCCGCCCGCCGCGGATGGCGCGCAGCTGAGGAGCATTTTCGTCGAAGGCGGTCAGTTCGGTTTCGGCGCCGGCCGATTTGGGGTCGCGAAACTTGATGCTGCCGCCGGTAATCGTTGCGGTTGGCGGGAGGATGCGCATGATCGACTGCGAAACGACCGATTTGCCGGACCCCGATTCACCGACCAGCGCAACCGTCCGATTCGCCGGAATGCTGAACGAGACCCCGCGTACCGCCTCAATGGTGGCTTCGTGCAGCCTGAATTCGACCCTGAGGTCGTCGATGGTGAGCACATCGCTCATGCTGCCCCTGCCGGTGCTTCCGGGGTCACCACTTTAATATCAAGCGACTGAAGGTTTGCGACAGTCGTTGACGACAGGGTCACGCCGTTTTCCAGCGCAGCATCCGTGGCTTTGCGTGCCAAAATATCAAACCCGTCGAGGCTCGATTCCAGGCGGAAAACCGCTCCATCGCCTCCAAGTGTGAGTTGCATCCAGCCCCGCGTTCGATCTCGATTGACCGCATAGTACCGTAAGTCCAGCGTATGTAACGCCCTCCAGTCCAAATTATTCGTTTTTATGCGATAAATTGTGAGCTTGCTCTCACTACATGTAACGACCAGCCTTTGCTTGGCTCCGGCACGGACCGCAAAAAAAACGAACGACGTGGCCAAAACAGCAAGTACTGTACTTGCGATCACCCCGAGCTGGGCGAAGATCAGAGGAGCGGTCGTAGCGACGATTCCCGCTGTCGCTCGACTGTAATCGGCCCATATAGCCCCCCGCGGATAGCGATGCTCGCTCACAACCGACATTCAGGGCGCCACCGCGACAATTTTAGTCGCGACCGCGGCAAGCAGCCGCGCGGAAGCAGCCGCGCCGTCAGTGTCGATCCTGTCGGCATCGGGCTGCGGCCCCGCCATCGCGGCGTCGACTGCCTCGGCGAGCCGGAGAGCCGAGAGTTCTTCTTCCCACACCACCTGCAGGGCGCCATCCGCCGACAGGAGACGGGCACGTTCGGTCTGTTCGGTTTCCTTGCCACCGGCATAGGGGGCGATGACGGCGCGCACT
The DNA here is from genome assembly GCA_047619835.1 of Alphaproteobacteria bacterium. Classification (GTDB taxonomy): domain Bacteria; phylum Pseudomonadota; class Alphaproteobacteria; order MPNO01; family UBA2964; genus JAYOEY01. Next base: position 2,472 of record JBLHKG010000234.1, on the reverse strand, counting down.
TTCGCCGCCAATACATCCATCACCGTGTTATAGCCACCCTGTGAAATAGACAGGGCGCAGTTCGCCAACAGGGCGGTAAAATCGGGCCGGGCGCGTTCCAGTATTATTCCCTCACCGTCACCGGCGAGCGCCCGAAGCCGGTCCCAGGCATCCGGCGGCAGAGACGGCCCGGCGAGCAGCCGCCAGGTCCGGTCGGCGAGGCAGGTCATCGGCCGTGCGGCGATTGCCGCGGTCAGCAACGGCTCGCTCAGCGCGCCGCCGCCGGCGGAAACAATCACCTCATCGCGGCCAAGTCCGCGCGCTGCCGCATCCGGCGGCGGCGGATCGACGACATAGCCGGTATAAAGCAGGCGATCGGCAATGGCGCTGGCCAGCGGAAAGGTCCGCTCAAACGGGACCAGTGCCGGGTCGCCATGCACCAATACCCTGTCGAAATAGCGCTGCACCATCTCGACCATTTCCGGCCCGCGTTCTTTCTTGCTGGGCTCGACCAGAATGTCGCGCACCGAAGACACGATCGCCGCAGGAGGCGATTGGGACCGGGCGGCCTCGATCATGGGAATAATCTCCCCCCTGAGATGACGCCGACCAAATGGGAACAGCTCGGTCAACACGACATGTGGGCGCACCCGCGCCACCGTCGCCAGCAGGTCGTTGCGCCGTGCATCGCGGATGGCGTTATCGACCGGCTGGTCGTCATCGTCCAGCATGACGAGGAAATGCTCGTCCTGCGACCGCATCGGGGCGAGCTGAACAAACGCACTCCCGCCGATATCGAGACCGGGAACGTCCTTGCCGCCGGAAACAATCGTGACCGCGAGCCCCGCCGCTTCCATCGCACGGGCGAGCGTCGCGGCACGCTTCAGATGGCCGATCCCGAGCAGATGCTGGACATAAAACAGAACACGCGGAGGAGCCATCACCCGTCAGCCAGCAGCGACAGGTTGAGCCGGTCGATCTCCACCGTGCCGTCGGAATCGACGGTAAACAGATGCACCGCGTCCCAATCGAGCTTTTGCGGCGGCGGGTTGATCATGTTCCAGCCGGTCGCGAGCGAGATGGCGGCCCGGATAATTCCCTGGTGAGCCACCGCGCCGATGGGTCGTCCTGAGCTACCGACATCCCGGGCCCACGCCGCAAATCGCGCCCGTACTTCGCGTGGCGATTCGCCGCCATGCGGCCGCAGATCGATCCCCTTACCGGCCAGCGCCTTGAATTCCTCGCCGTATTTCTCGGACAGCTCAGTATGGGTGAACCCTTCCCACTCGCCCCAATGCATTTCGATCAGCTTTGGTTCCGGGGCGGGGTCGAGCCCCAGAAGGCGCGCGGTTTCCTGTGCCCGGGAGAGCGGACTCGCGACCCAGTCGAAGTCGTCGATCATGCCCTCGGGCAGTTGCCAGGTTCTAACGCGCGCGCGGCCCTCTTCGCTCAAAGGCTGATCGCTTTGCCCCTGCAAACGTTTCTGCTGGTTCCACCCGGTGGGGCCGTGACGGATCAACGCGATCCGGCTCATGCTGCTCTCCTCTGTGTAACGTCGTTGATAATCATATTCAGTCGGGCAGCGGCGGATGCGAGCGTGTGATCCCTCGCGACACGCTGCACCGCAGCCATCCCCATCTTTTGCCGTCGCTCCGCGTCGCGCGCAAGTGCCCCGATCGCGGCGGCAAACGCCGGCACATCGCCTTCCGGAGTCAGCAGGCCGGTTTCTCCGTGCTGCACGATTGCCGACACCCCGCCGCTATCGCCGGCGATTACCGGCAGTCCCGCCGCCTGCGCCTCAAGAATCGCCATGCCGTACGCTTCGCGGATTGCCGGCCAAACATAAAGATCGGCGCCGGTCAGCAATGCCGGCAGGTGGTCGCCGGAACGCGCCCCAAGGAAGCGGACCGAACCCTCGGGCAACCCGGCAAAATCGTCGGCGATGTCGGGCTGCGCATCGCCCCCACCGATAATTGCGAGATCGATCCGACAGCCATCATCGGCCACCTGTCGTAAGGCATCCGCCAGAACCCGGTACGATTCCCGCTTGTCGCCGGGCCGCATCATTGCAACCGTCAGCGCGATTGGAAATGCGCCGCTGAATCCGGTTTCCCGCCGCAGAGCCGCCGCTGCCGACGCGCGATCAACAGTGAAGGGGACGGTATCGAGAAATGGCGGCAGGGCTTGAAGCCGCGTCACGTCGTCCAGCAGAGGCGCGAGGCAGGCACTGTCCGCCGGGTTGATGGCGCAGATTGCCGATGCCCGTCGGACCGCCGTTTCCGCCGCTGCATGGCTCGCCGCCCAGGGACCGGCCGCACGCTTGGGTGCATGAGAGGCCTCGGCAACGATATAGGGAATGCCAAGCACCTCCGCGACCGCCGGGCCGATCCAGTCCGGCGCCTTGTAGTAAAGGTGATAGGTGAACCAGAGCTCAGGGCGCGTTTCAAAATTTTCTCCTGCCGACGCGTACCCACGCAGCAGCCGCGCAGTCTC
>JBLHKG010000233.1:0-4829 GCA_047619835.1 Alphaproteobacteria bacterium | reverse complement strand
GGCATCTGCGGCGAGTCGGCGCCGAAACATTAGCCCCTGCGCCTGCTGACGCGGCGTCCTGGCAATCTCGATATTGAATTTGATTTTCCTCGCAGCCGTTGCAATTTCCAGCGCGCTTTTGGAAAAATTTTGCAGGCCACTGCTCTGTGCAACAGCCGTAACACGCGCTCCACCGATGGCGAGAACGACCCAGATGCCGAGCACGGCGACAAGAAGCTTGCCAGAGATTAGTTTAGACATGCATCGTAGATTACATCGCCCGACAGGCTGTCGATAGACCCTGCCCGTTATCACCTGGGCTGCTGAAACCGGTTCTCGGAAAATCAGTCCTCCGTGGCTTCGGGCGGCGCCTGAGGCGGGGCCCCGCGAAGCTGGATCTCGGCAGCCTGCCTGCCCTTTGGGCCGTCGGCGATGCGAACATTGACCGCCTGTCCGGTGACCAGGCTGGCCGCCCCTACCTGACGTAATGTCACCATATGAACAAAAACGTCATTCTGGTCTCCATCGTCGGGACAGATAAAACCATACCCCTTATGTGGGTTGAACCATTTGACGGTACCGGCGATAAAATCGCCGACCGGACCGATCGGTTCGGCCTCCTGTTCGTAACGAGGGTGTAAAGCTGCCATTTCCGGTTCTGGATCGGCGGTGCTGGTATCGACCGACACAACCCGCAAGACCTGCAGGCCTTTCGCACCTTTTACAGCCTCACACTGAACGGTCGCTCCGGGCGACAGCCGCTCATGACCTGCCATACGAAGAACAGTCAGGTGTAAGAAAATATCGGACGATCCGTCTTCCGGTGTTAGGAAACCGTATCCTTTGACAACGTTAAACCACTTAACCGTACCACGAATCTGTACCGACTCCACAGTTCCTAGCGGAGATTCGGACTCACTCAACGTACTACTCCCCCTCTTACATCAACTCATTACTTTAACATCATTTGGACGAAAGATCACGACTATATTTAACCCTCCATACGCTAGCGTATGGTTATGTGAATAGTCGATGTCTCCCGATTTGCGACGATTCGGGCAACATTCAACATCTACCGCAAAATTGTAACAGTTTTATTGCCCGTGGGGCTGGAACTGGCATCCAAGCTATAATAGGTTCGGGCGCTGCTGGAATCGACTGCACCTTGCAGCCGCTCCCCCTAAACGACAGGCAGCAAGGCCCGACAAAGCTTTGATGGCGCTGTCTGGTTGGACACAGGAAGGAAATTAGCGTTTTACGCAATGGAACGGAAGGTCGTCCACGCCCTGTATCTGGGCGGAATTCTTTTTGTGGTCTGGCTGCTCCTCTCGGGCCATTATACGCCGTTCATCCTGATCCTTGGCGTTGCTTCCTGCGTGATAGTCGTCGCCATCACAAGGCGGATGGAAGTCATCGATCAGGAAGGCCACCCTGTCCATTTGACCTGGCGCGCATTGACCTACTGGCCGTGGCTGATGATCGAAATCATCAAAGCCAATATCGATGTCGCAAAACGGATACTGATACCGTCGATCGGAATCAGCCCGACGATGCTACGGGTAAAGACATCGCAGACCAGCGACCTCGGCAAAGTCATCTATGCGAATTCGATCACCCTCACCCCTGGGACGATCTCTGTCGACGTCGCCAATGATGAAATTCTGGTGCATGCCCTCAGCAAGGATGGCGCCGACGACCTGTTGACCGGTGAGATGGACCGACGGGTTACCCGAATGGCTGGGGAAGATAAGTGATGTTCGCAGCTGCGACAGCGGCATTGCTGGTAACCATGACTCTGGCTCTGATCCGGGCAATCAAAGGACCGACGATCTATGACCGGATCCTGGCGGCAAACATGTTCGGCACTAAAACCGTCCTGATGATCGCCGTTCTGGGCTTTCTGATGGGCCGCCCCGAATTTATGGACATTGCCCTGGTTTATGCGCTGATCAATTTCGTCGGCACCATTGCCGTGCTCAAAGTGTTTAAATATGGCGATCTCGGACGTGCCCACGACGATGAGGGCCCGCTCTGACATGGCGATCGTGATCGATATTTTAAGCTGGGCGCTGATTATCATTGGTTGTCTTGCAATGCTGACCGGCGGCGTCGGCGTTCTGCGCTTTCCGGATGTTTACACCCGCATGCATGCCGCCAGCATTACCGACACGCTGGGCGCAGGCGCGCTGCTTGGCGGGCTGATGCTGCAGGCCGGCCCGACCCTCGTCGCCGTAAAGCTGCTCTTTATGCTGGTCTTCCTGTTTTTTACCAGCCCTGCCTCCAGTTTTGCTCTCTCTCATGCCGCGCTTAGTGCAGGCATAGTGCCGAAGCTCGATCATGATTTGCGGATCGACGCAGATCAATCCAACGTGGAGGGCTCGTCATAGAAGACATTGTAAACATTGTGATTCTGGCTTTAATGGCGCTGACTGTCGCGGCCATTATGCGGATCAGGAATCTCTACGCCGTGGTGATGCTCGGCAGCATTTACAGCCTGCTTGCAGCGAGTATTTTTGTCGTACTAGATGCCGTCGACGTGGCTTTCACCGAAGCCGCCGTCGGCGCCGGCATTTCCACTGTTCTGACGCTTGGCACGATTGGCCTGACGACAAGCCGGGAAAAGCCGTCTCTTCACACCCGCCTGCTGCCCATCGCGGTGGTTCTGGTGACCGGCGCGGCGCTGATATATGGAACATTGGACCTGGCTGAATTCGGCGATCCCAATGCTCCTATCCATAAGCACGTCGCGCCCACCTATCTGAAGGAAGCACCGGAAAAAACCGGAATTCCCAATATCGTCACCGCGGTTCTCGCCTCCTATCGGGGATACGATACGCTGGGCGAAACTACCGTGGTCTTCACTGCGGGAGTCGGCGTCATTCTGCTGATGGGTAATTGGCGCCGCCGCCGTAACCGACGCACGGACGACCTTGGGAACGGCAATGGGGACGACAATGTATAGCTATCTCGTCCTTCGCGTCGTCGCCAAGCTGCTGATCCCCTTTATTCTGCTGTTCGCCCTTTATGTTCAATTTCACGGGGATTACGGCCCGGGCGGCGGATTTCAGGCTGGCGTCATTTTTGCCACCGCCTTTATCCTTTACGCACTGATTTATGGGGTACAGGCAGCGAACCAGATACTCACCCGCGGACTGTTGCGGTTCGGCATGGCGCTGGGCGTGCTCATCTTTGCCGGGGTTGGCGTTTACGACCTGCTGGTAGGCGGCAAATATCTGGATTACGGCGTAATGGCCCACGATCCCGTCCACGGGCAGCATCTGGGAATTTTTCTGGTCGAACTCGGCGTCGGAATAACGGTTGCCTCGGTGATGGTGAATGTCTTTTTTACGTTCGCCGGACATCTCAAGCCCCGCGAGCACTCCGAGCACGATGACCGCAGCAATGGCGGAGATCAGTAGCGCCAATGCAGACCTTCGTCGGCCTCTATAATTACTGGATTGTCGTTTTCCTGATGATGGCGGGATTTTACATCGTCGTGGCGCAGGGCAACCTGATTAAAAAGATTGTCGGCCTCAACGTTTTCCAGGCCTCGGTGTTCATTCTCTACATAACCTTTGGCAAGGTCGCGGGCGGGACAGCGCCGATTATTGAAAAGGGGTTCGAAACCTACTCCAACCCCCTTCCCCATGTCCTCATCCTGACGGCGATTGTGGTCGGTGTCGCGACAACGGCGCTTGGGCTTGCGCTGGTGGTCCGCATCAACGAAGCCTATGGCTCGATCGAGGAAGATGAAATCCACCAGCAGGATCTCGAATCGTGATAGCCGCCCACCTGCCCGTCCTTCAGGTCGTTCTGCCGCTTATCTGCGCGCCGATCTGCCTGCTGGTGCGTCATCGCGACTGGTCGTGGTCGGTTGCGCTGTTTGGATCATGGGCCTCGCTTGCCATTTCATGGATGTTGCTCCAGCAGGTCCTCACGGGCGGCGTCATCTCCTATGAGCTCGGAAACTGGTCGGCACCGTTCGGCATCGAATACCGCGTCGATCTTGTCAACGCCTATGTCCTGCTGATCGTGTCCGCCATCGGCGCGGTGGTCATCCCGTTCGCCCGCGAAAGCGTAAAGGCGGAATTCGGTACCAATCGGGTCTATTTTTTCTACACCTCCTACCTGCTGTGCCTGACCGGACTGCTCGGCGTCACCATCACAGGCGACGCTTTCAACCTCTTCGTTTTCCTCGAAATTTCGTCGCTGTCCTCCTACGTGCTGATTGCGTTGGGCCGTGACCGCCGGGCTCTGATGGCGGCCTACCAGTATCTGGTGATGGGGACGATCGGCGCGACCTTCATCGTCATCGGGATTGGCCTGCTTTATGCCGAGACCGGCACGCTGAATATGGTGGATCTGGCCGACCGGCTTGCCGACAAACAGACAAGCCGGACAATCGGCGCCGCATTTGGCTTCCTGGTGGTGGGAATCTCGCTCAAGCTGGCGCTGTTCCCATTACATCTGTGGTTACCCAATGCCTACACCTATGCGCCGTCGATGGTCAGCGCTTTCCTCGCGGCGACAGCAACCAAGGTCGCGGTTTACGTGCTGCTCCGCTTCCTGTTCAGCATCTTCAACGTCAAGCTCAGCTTCGGCGTGATGCCGCTCGACACGTTCCTGCTGGTGCTTTCCATCATCGCGATATTTGCCGGATCGGCTGTCGCAATTTTCCAGAAAAACTTGAAGCGCATGCTCGCCTATTCCTCGGTTGCACAGATCGGCTACATGGTGCTTGGCATCAGCTTTGCCAATGTCAACGGACTCACGGCCTGCATTCTGCACCTGTTCAATCACGCGCTTATGAAAGGCGGCATGTTCCTTGCGCTTGGCTGCATTTTTTATCG
>JBLHKG010000232.1:0-4882 GCA_047619835.1 Alphaproteobacteria bacterium | reverse complement strand
ATTCCCTTTTTATCCAGTATTTCAATCATGTGCCGTTTGCCGAGCGGCTGGTGGGCGCGACCGCCGACGTGAACTGGGGCGGCGCGTCGACCATCCGAACGGCGATGGCTGAGATCGAGCGGCGCGGCGGCAAGGGAAAACGACTGGGTGTCATGGGGCCGCTGCCGTTCGGCCCCGCCAATGCGCTCGGCGAATTTGCCTCCGACATCGTCAACATGAACGGTGCCTATACAAAAATGCGGATGGTCAAGTCGGCGGAGGAGCTTGAATGGTTCCGCATCGGCGCGGCGCTGTCGGATCTGGCGGTCGATGCCCTGCTCACCGAATTACGCCCCGGTCTTACCGAGCACGATCTCGGCGATATTATCGAACATGCCTATGTCCCGTGGGGTGGGCGAACCGGTATTCATTTCCTGGGCGTGACCTCGATGGCGGCGCCGGACCTTTATGTGCCGCAGCAATTCACCTCGAACCGCGCGGTGCGTCCCGGCGATGTGGTGTTTACCGAGATCACAGCCTCTTTCTTCGATTATTCCGGCCAGGTGCTGCGCAGCATCGCCGTCGATTGCGAGCCGACACCGGTCTATCGCGAGCTGCACGATGTGGCGGAGGCCGCGTTTGACGCCATCTGTGCCGCGGCAAAGCCGGGAGCGCATTGTCAGGAGTTGATCGAGGCCGGCAAGCTGATTGAGCAGGCGGGCTTTATCCATTGCGACGATCTGATCCATGGCTATGGCGGCGGCTATCTGCCGCCGGTACTCGGCCTGCCGAGCCGCCGCGACGAGCCGACGCCGGATATCACGCTCGAAGCCGGCATGATGATGGTGGTTCAGCCTAACGTGACGACGCCGGACAAGACGGCGGGCATTCAGACCGGCGAATGCGTGGTGGTGACCGAGGGGGGCGCTGTTTCGATCCATCGCGCGCCGCGCGGGTTTCTGAGAATCAAATCGGGAATTCTGGCCGAGGGCACCGACGATGGCGGCTGAGTCAGGCGCCGGGGCGGCAATTTTCCGCTCCTCCGGAATGCGATAATTAGACGCCGACGATAAGCCGACGATAAGGAGACAGCATTGTTTTCGACCGATTGGACGACCTCACCCCGCCAGTACAATGTTATCACCGAGCGCGATGTGCGGGTTCCGGTGGATGACGGGATTACGCTGGATTGCGATATTTTCCGGCCCGATGCGCCGGGTAAATTCCCGGTTATTCTGACAGCTTCCCCTTATGACAAGGCGGCCCAGTCGGAGCCGATGGTGCCCAAGGCGATCGATTTTGATCGCGCCTTTATCGAGGCTGGAGATTTCAACTTTTTCACGCGGCGCGGCTACGTTTACGTAATCATGAATATCCGCGGCTCCTGGGCGTCTGACGGGGTGTTCGCCAATCGCAACCCCGATGCGAGGGCCATTCAGGATCTTTATGAGGCCATCGAATGGCTGGCCAAACAGGACTGGTGCGACGGCAATGTCGGCATGTCCGGCGTGTCGTATTTCTCGGTCGTGCAGAAACGGGTGGCGGTTCTGAAGCCGCCCTCGCTCAGATGCATTTTTGCGCCCTATGGCTGGACCGATGGCTATCGCGATCTGTTTTATCACGGCGGCATCTTCTCCTACGGGTTCTTTCAGGCCTGGGCGACCAACCGGGGCGCCGGGCTCAATATCGACAAGGATTTGAAGGCCGAGATGGGCGACAACGCCTATAACGATGCGCTGGAGACGCTGCGGAACGATCCCGAGATCATGGCAATTCCGTTTCTCGCCGGCGTCGTCAATAATCCCGAGACCGACCGCAACCCGATGGTGCTGGAGATACTGATCCATCGCTTCGATGACGCGTATCACCGCGAACGGGCGCCTGATTTCTCAGCCGAGGAACTGGTTCCGGCCTATCTGGGCGCCGACTGGGGCATGTTCGGCTTCCACATGCCGGGCGACGTCCGCGCCTTCGAGAACTGGAACGGGCCGAAAAAATTCGTCATGGGTCCGCCGATCTATCTTGACCGGCCGGTCTATCAATATGCCTGGGAATCGCTGCGCTGGTTCGATTACTGGCTCAAGGGCAACGATACCAAAATCATGGAGGAGCCGCCGGTCAAATTGTTCATCACCGGCACCGGCGAATGGAAAATGACCGAAGACTGGCCAGTGCCCGGCACCAGATGGACGCCGTTTTATCTGCATAAGGACGGTATCCTGTCGGAGCATGAATTCTGGCCCGACGATACGACGACGACCTACGACGATTCGCCGGAGGCGCGCGGATCGGCGAGCTTTACGACGCCGCCAATGGTCGAACATACCGAAATTTGCGGGCCAATTGTTCTCAATTTCTATGGGTCCACTACCGATACCGAGGTGCTGTGGTTCGCCAGCCTGTGGGTGATTGATACCGACGGCGCGGAGCAGATGCTCACGCGGGGATGGCTGCGCGGATCTCAGCGAAAACTGGATGAGACTAAATCGAAGCCGTGGAAGCCCATCCATGAACATAGCGGCCGCGAGAGCCTGACCCCCGGTGAGGTGTATGAGTTCAACATGCAGATCAGGCCCTATGGGATACTGCTGACCGCCGGTCAGCGGCTGAAGCTGAAGATTGCCTCATCGGATAATGAAGTGGTGACCAATTTCAACGAGCGTACGTCGCGCGGTCATCTTTTACGGCCCAACGCCTCATCGGTCACAATCCACCATAACCATGATGCCCCGTCGCATCTGCTGTTGCCGATCACAAGGGGTAACGTCATGGAGACGTTTTTCTCCGGCGGTGTCTTGCCCAGGCTTGATGAGTGAATCTGGTCTGACCCCGCCGAATCGCTTGCTACTGAGCCCGATGCGCCGCCGGCGTATCCGCAAAGAGGCAGAACTTGCGGACGTTTCTGATAGCGGCGAAAAGACCTTCGCGTAACTTTCGCATCCTGTGATCTGAATGAAGCCCCCTCCGGAGGGCTTTTTCTATGTCCTCGTTATAAATGTCCTCGTTATAAATTCTGATCTGTTGGTTGCGAGTGCCCGCACCGGCAGATTGACACGCCTCGATATCTGGGGTGATTATTCGCAATCGATTGCGAGAAATTTGGGTTCGCCAATCGCGCCGGGCGCGTTAGGTTGCGCCCGACAACCATCCGCAAACCAGTATGTGCGGCGCATTGCCGTCATCAGGTGTGCTTGCAAGGGAGAAGACGATGGGCCCCGACAGTGGCAATTCCAAGCTCAGCGAACCCTCGATTATTCTCCCCGGGGATATAGATCCTGGATATGACTGGAGCCGGGCGATCCCGGCACCGGGCCATTCGGCGGTCGATTTCGAGCAGCGGGTAAATTTCCGCCGGCTGCATGACTACCGGCTGTCCCGTACGCGGCTTGCCCTGCAGGAATCCGATCTCGGCGCGCTGCTGTGTTTCGACAACAATAACATTCGCTATACGACGTCGACCGCCATCGGCGAATGGTCACGCGACAAGGTGGCCCGTTATTCGCTACTGACCGGCAATGGTGAGCCGCATCTGTGGGATTTTGGATCGGCCGCTGTGCATCACCGGATGCATTCGCCGTGGTTGCAACCGGGCTGCTGTCATGCCGGCATGCTCGGCCTGCGGGGGACCGTTCCGCCCGACGCCGGGCTGATGCGCGCCGCGGCGGTAGAGATCAAGGCGATGCTCGATGAGCAGGGCGTGGGCGACATGCCGGTCGGCGTCGATATTGTCGAGCCGCCGATGCTGTTCGAGCTGCAGCGCGCCGGCATTGAGGTTCGCGATGGCCAGCAGGTCATGCTGAACGCCCGCGAGATCAAGAATATCGATGAGATCACCCTCCTCAATATGGCGGCGGCGATGGTTGATGGCGTCTATCAGATGATCCATGAGGAACTGAAGCCCGGCGTGCGCGAATCCGATATCGTCGCGATGGCCAATAAATATCTCTACGAACATGGCTCTGACGATGTTGAGGCGATCAATGCGATCTCCGGTGATCGCTGCATTCCGCATCCGCATAATTTTACCGACAGGATCATCCGGCCCGGCGATCAGGCGTTCTTCGATATCATCCAGGCCTATATGGGCTATCGCACCTGCTATTACCGCACCTTCAATGTCGGCAAGGCGACCGATTCACAGCGCGATGCCTATAAGCGGGCGCGTGAGTGGATCGATGCCTCTATCTCGCTGGTCAAGCCTGGCATGACGACTGACCAGATTGCCAGGGTCTGGCCCAAGGCCGAGGAGTTCGGCTGTTCCAATGAGATGGAGGCGTTTGCGCTACAGTTCGGTCACGGAATTGGCGTGGCGCTGCACGAGCGGCCGATCATCAGCCGGCTGTGTTCTTTCGAGCATCCGTCCGAAATCAAGGAAGGCATGGTGTTCGCGCTTGAGACCTACTGTCCGGCGAGCGACGGTTATTCGGCGGCGCGGATCGAGGAAGAGATCGTGGTCACCGATGAGGGCTGCCGCATCATCACCCTGTTCCCGGCGGATGAACTGCCGATCTCCAATCCGTATTGATGCCGTGACTACTCTCGCCAACGACGATCTGGCTGAGGCAACGCGGCTTGCGCTGTTTCGCAGCCTGACGGAAATCCGTCAGGTCGAGCAGAAGGCCTACGACCTTTTCCTGCAGAATTTGATCAAGGGCACCAGCCATCTGGCGTTGGGCCATGAGGCGGTGGCGGCCGGGTTCGGGGTCGCCATGCGGCCCGATGATTATTCGTTCTGTACCTATCGCGGCCATCATCACACGCTGGCGCGCGGCGCCTCGATGACCGGTGTGCTGGGTGAGCTGATGGGGCGTGATTGCGGGCTGTTGCGCGGCAAGGGCGGATCGATGCATCTGACCAGCGCCGAGCATGGGGTGATGGGCTCCTACGCCATCATCGGCGCGCA